>NZ_JAYGHZ010000249.1:0-44297 GCF_034931285.1 Synechococcus sp. BA-120 BA3 | reverse complement strand
GGCCTGCACGATCCACAGGGCGCCAGTGAGGGACGGGCCGCCCGGGGGGCGCAGCCGCGGCTGGCGTTCCCGGGCCAGGTCGGCCAGGGCCGCGACCGACCCGCACAGCAGCAGGGTCAACCCCACCAGGGCGGCAAGGGCGTGGTTCATGCCGGCGAATCCCAGGCACGGCCGAGGCGCTGCAGCCGCAGGCACTGGCTGCGCCGCAGCCACTGGTTGGCGAACAGGCCGGTGCTGGCGATCAGGCTGAGGATCAGGCCCAGGGCCGTGCTCAGCAGCACCTGGCCGAACCCGGCCAGGTTGGCCCCCGCCGGCAGCAGCAGCTGGGGGCCGAGGCTGGCGAGCACCTGCATCAGACCCAGCACGGTGCCCACCAGCCCGAGCAGCGGCGCCAGCACGATGGCCGCCTGGAGCAGGGGCTCGCCGAAACGCATCTCCAGCTCCCAGTCCTCCAGCAGGCGCCCGGCAGCCGATCCGCCCTGGTCGGCCAGCACCCGTTCCCACTGCTGGCGCCGGGAGGCGCGGCCGCGCCACCACTTCCACCAGTAGCGGCCCCGGTCGATCACCACGGTCACCACGGCGATGGAGAGCAGCAGCAGCAACAGGGCGATGGGTCCATGGATCCCGGGGACCGGTGTCTTCACCCCTGGCGACATTGCATCCAACGGGGGCGATCGTATGGGCCGACGTCGCCCGGACGACGTGCCCCAGCTGCTTGACAGTCCCCGGCGATCGCGCGCTGTCTAAGGTGCCCATGGACCGGATCCAGAGGGAGCACCATGAGCCCCATCCATGCCGATAACAGCCTCAGCATCGGGCAGACCCCGCTGGTGGAGCTGCATCGCGTCACGGAGGGATGCAGCGCCAGGGTGCTGGCCAAGATCGAGGGCCGCAATCCGGCCTACTCCGTCAAGTGCCGCATCGGCGCGGCGATGATCTGGCAGGCCGAGAAAGACGGTCTGCTGGGGCCCGGCAAGGAGCTGATCGAACCCACCAGCGGCAACACCGGCATCGCCCTGGCGTTCGTGGCCGCCTCCCGCGGCATCCCCCTCACCCTCACCATGCCGGAGACGATGAGCCTGGAGCGGCGCAAGCTGCTCACGGCCTACGGCGCCCATCTCCTGCTCACCGAGGGGCGGCTGGGTATGGGGGGGGCCATTGCCGCCGCCCGCGAGCTGGCGGAATCCGAACCGGACCGCTGGGTGATGCTGCAGCAGTTCGTGAACCCGGCCAATCCCCGCATCCACCACGACACCACCGGCCCGGAGATCTGGACGGACACCGGCGGGGTGGTCGATGCCCTGGTCTGCGGCGTCGGCACCGGCGGCACCATCACCGGCGTCAGCCGCTACATCAAAACCACCCTCGGCCAGCCGCTGGTGTCGGTGGCGGTGGAGCCGTTCAACAGCCCTGTCATTCGCCAGACGATGGCCGGTGAGGATCTCCGGCCCGGTCCCCACAAGATCCAGGGCATCGGCGCCGGATTCGTCCCCGCCAACCTCGACCTCAGCCTGGTCGACCGGGTCGAGGCCGTCAGCGATGAAGAGGCGGTGACCATGGCCCGCCGCCTGATGAAGGAGGAGGGGATCCTGGCCGGCATCTCCTGCGGCGCCGCCACGGTGGCCGCCCTGCGGCTCGCCAGGGAGAAGGCCTTCGAGGGCCGCACCATCGTGGTGGTGCTGCCCGACTCCGGCGAGCGCTACCTCAGTTCGGTGCTGTTCGAGGGCGTGTTCAACGAACGGGGCCTGGCGGCCGTCTGACCCCAACGACCGTTCGCGTGCCGCGAGGCCATCGCCGATGAGTTACCTGCGCCAGATCATGCAGCGGCTCCATGACCGCTCCACCGCACCGGCCCCGGTCGACCGCTCCGGTGACCCTGCCGTGCTGGAGGAGCATCTGACGCTCTATGCCGCGCGGCTGGAGGGCTGCAGCGACGCCATGCTCCACTACGAGGCCGCCTGGCTGGAGGAGCACATCGAGACGCTCGAACTCTGCGCCCGGCAACCGACGATGCTCGCCAGCGCCGGAGGGGCCGAGCGGGTGGAGCGGCTGCTGCAGGAGAGCCTGCGGTTCCGTCACCTCCTGGAGAGCGCCCGGGCCGCCCGGGGGCTGACGGGGAAGGGGGTGCGGGCCGCCGTGGTAGCCAGCGAACATGCCTGGGAGCTGTCCGACCCGGGACTTCGCCGGGCCTGGGGCTTCCCCGGCGAGCCAGCGGGCGGCGAAGGGGCCTGAGCGCCCCCTGTCCCCAGCCGCGAACCCTGTTCGTTGCGATACATACAGCGGCTCCAGGTTCCCCAAGGATTGGCTGAGCGTCCTCCTGCGGCACCATGGCGAGCTTCACGATCAGCCTGGAAGGAGGGAAGTCCTTCAGCTGCCCCGACGACACCTACATCCTCGACGCGGCCGAGGAACAGGGCATCGATCTGCCCTACTCCTGCCGCGCCGGGGCCTGCAGCACCTGTGCCGGCAAGATCCTCTCCGGCAGCGTCGACCAGTCCGACCAGAGCTTCCTCGACGATGGGCAGATCGACGAAGGTTTCGCCCTGCTGTGCGTCAGCTACCCCCTCGCGGACTGCACCATCCGGCCGGGGGTGGAAGAGGAGCTCTGATCGCCCCGGTCCTGTTCAGCCGGCCATGGTGACGAACTCCTCGGCCACCGAGGGGTGCAGCGCCATGGTGCGGTCGAAGTCGGCCTTGGTGGCGCCCATGCCGATGGCGATCGCCGCCATCTGAATGATCTCGGCGCTGTGCTCGCCCACCATGTGGCAGCCCACCACCCGGTCGGTGGCGGCGTCCACGATCAGTTTGAGCAGCACCCGGGGGCCCCGGGCCGGCAGGGCCTGGGCCATGGGCCGGAAGCGGGCCCGGTGCACCCGGATGCCCTCGGCACCGAAGCGCTCGATCGCGGCCTCCTCGCTCAGTCCCACCCCGGCCAGTTCCGGCTGGCTGAACACGGCGCTGGCCACCAGATCGTGGTTCACCTGGCGGGGCTTGTTGCCGTAGACGGTGTCGGCGAAGGCGCGGCCTTCGTCCACCGCCACCGGGGTGAGGTTGATGCGGTCGGTCACGTCGCCGACGGCATGGATGTGGGGCACGTTGGTGGTCTGGTCGGCATCCACCGGGATGCGGTGGCCTTCCACCGCCACCCCGGCGCACTCCAGCTGCAGCCCTTCGAGGAAGGGCCGCCGGCCCGTGGCCAGCAGCACGCCGCCGCAGGGCAGCACCTCGCCGCTCTCGGTGATCACCTCCAGGGCGCCGGGCACGCCGGAGATGGCGGCGGGGCTGTGGGCGAAGCGGATCTCAATGCCTTCGGCCTCCATGGCCTCCTGCACGGCGGCGGAGGCCTCCCGGTCAAAGCCCCGCAGCAGGTGGTCGCCCCGCACCAGCAGGGTCACCGCCACGCCCAGGCCATGCAGGATGCAGGCGAATTCGCAGGCGATGAAACCCGCCCCCACCACCACCACCCGGTCCGGGAAGCGCTCCTGCAGGAACATGTCGTCGCTCACCCAGCCCAGTTCGGCCCCGGGGATGGTGGGCCGGTGCGGACGGCCGCCGGCGGCGATCAGGATCCGTTTTCCCTTGAGCCGTCGGCTGGTGCTGGATCCGTGGACCACCTCGATGTGGTGGGGATCGGCGAACCGGCCCCAGCCCCGCACCAGCTCGACGCCCGCCTTTTCCAACAGGGTGATGTGGAGCGCATTGAGCCGGTCCACCTCGCGGCGCACGTTGGCGAGCAGCACCGAGGCGTCGGGCCGGAAGCCGTCCAGCTGCCAGCCGTAGCTGGCCGCATCGGCCAGCAGGTGCCGGTAGGCCGAGCCGTACACCAGCAGTTTCTTGGGAACACAGCCGCGGATCACGCAGGTGCCGCCCACCCGGTCGCCCTCCACGATCGCCACCGAGGCCCCGTAGGAGGCCGCCCGTTTGGCGGCCGCCAGGCCACCGGAGCCCGCCCCGAGGACGATCAGATCGAAGCAGTCGGTCATGGCAGCAGGGCGTCGTGGAGCACGGTGCCATCCAGCATGGCGTCCCGGAGATCGGTGTCCCGCAGGTCGCAGCCGCTCAGATCGGCATCACGCAGGTCGGCGCCCCCCATGTTGGTGCCGTAGAGGCAGGCACCGCGCAGATCACTCCCCTGCAGCAGGGCCCCCTGCATCTGGGCGAAGCTGAGGTCGGCCCCCTGGAAATCGGCCCCGCCAAGGTCGGTGGGCTGGTCGAGGCCGCCGCGGAAGTCGGCCTCCACCAGCCGGGTGGACCGCCAGCGGCTGTGGGCGCCGAGCACCCCCCGCAGGCAGCAGCGGTGCATCAGGGCGCCGCCGAAATCGGCCCCCTGCAGCCGGGCCGCCGACAGGTCAGCGTCGTGCCAGAAGGAGCCGCCGGCCTTGAGACCGGAGAGGTCGGCCCCCCAGAGCAGGGCCTGCTGGAAGCAGGCGCCCTCCACGTTCGCTCCCGCCAGCCGGGCATGGCCGAACCGACCTTCCTTGAAGCAGCCACCGTGCAGGTCGCAGTCGCCGAGATCCAGGGCCACGCCATCGAGATCCCCGAGCCGCAGACCGGCGAAGTGGCGGCGGCCTCCGGCCAGGGCGCGTTTGAGGGCCTCCAGGTCGGCGGGGAGGTCACCCGGCAGATCGGTGGGAGGGTCAGAGGATGGCCGCAAGGGCATCGAGTTGCTGGCGGCGGGAGGCGAGCATCAGCTTCCTGGCCTGGGCCAGGAGCTGGAAGACGCCCTTGTCGATCACTTCATAGAACACCAGGCTGCCTTCGGGACGGCGGCGCACCACCCCGGCGATCGTGAGCAGCTTGAGATGCTTGGACACCAGGGCCTGGCTGAGACCGGTCTTCTCGACGACGGCCGTCACGTTCAGGGGGCCCGGGCGCAGGGTCTCGAGCACGGTGAGCCGGTTGGGCTCCGAGAACACCTTGAAGTAGTCGGCCAGAGATTCCATCGACCGCAACGGGGCCCGTGTTCGGGGAGGCTACCACGCTTGCGTCTCAGACTGTTGATACAGAATCGTGAAACCACAGGTCTGCTTCCCCTGGATCACGTAGTATCACGATGTCGTTATGACGTGAACCAGCGTCGCCTCCGATGACCGCCACCCTTTCTGCTCCTGCTGCGGCGCCCCACCTGCGGGAAGACCTGCTGACCCCGCGGTTCTACACGACCCAGATCGCCAAGGCGGCCCGCACGGATCTGGAGCGGCAGCGGCCGGCGTTCGAGGCGATGCTCGCCGAGATGGAGGCGGACTACAACCGCGACCACTTCGACCGCAAGGCACCGCTGGACCGGCTGCGCGATCTCAGCCCCGAGGAGAAGCAGGCCTATGAGAGCTACCTGGTGCGCTCCTGCGTGTCGGAGTTCTCCGGTTTCCTGCTGTTCAAGGAGCTCTCCCGCCGGCTCTTCCAGGCCCAGCGTCCTGAGATGGGGCGGCTGTTCCAGCTGATGGCCCGTGATGAGGCCCGCCACGCCGGCTTCCTCAACCGGGCCCTGGTGGCCGAGGGCATCGCGATCGATCTGCCCAGCCTCAGCACCAAGCGACCGATCACCTGGTTCCCCCTGAGCTGGGTGCTCTACAGCGTCTTCCTCTCGGAGAAGATCGGCTACTGGCGTTACATCCTCATCGACCGCCACCTCAAGGCCCACCCGGACAGCAACTTCGCGCCGCTGTTCGATTTCTTCGAGCCCTGGTGCCAGGACGAGAACCGCCATGGCGACATCTTCAACATGCTGATCCGCTGCTGGCCGGCCCTGCGCCAGGGGTTGCGCGGCAAGCTGCTGAGTCGCTTCTTCCTGTGGTCGGTGTTTCTCACCCACAGCCTCACGGTCTGTGAGCGGGGCGAGTTCTACAGGATCCTGGGCATGGACCCGGAGGCCTTCGACGCCGAGGTCATGCGTCAGACCAACCGCACGGCCCGCCGGGCCTTCCCCTGGGTGTTCGATCTGGAGTCCGGCGGCTACATCGCCCTGCGGGACCGCCTCGTCGCCTGCTTCCAGGAGATGGGCGCCGCCCGCCGCCAGGGGGCAGGCCCCCTGCGCCAGCTCGGCCTGCGGCTGCGCTTCGGCGGGCTGCTGTGGCGGCAGTTCTGGCAGCCGATGGTGCCGGCGGAGGCGGGCTGAGCCCGGCCTCCCTGCGGCATTTCCAGCTTCTGTTCCCTTGCCTGCCCTTCCATGCCCCAGCCCCTCCTGACCCCCGCCTACCGCGACGCCTACAGCCGCATCAACGCCCTGGTGATCGTGGGGGAGGGCCTGGCGGACAGCCACTTCCGCCTGCTGGCCGGCCTCCTGCCGGAGGACCGGGACGACCTGCTGAGGCTCGCCGCCATGGAGGGCCGCCATGCCCGGGACTTCTCCGGCTGCGGCAGGCAGCTGGGGATCCGCCCGGATCTGCCGCTGGCACGCCGCCTGTTCGCGCCCCTGCACCGGCTGTTCCGTGAGGCCGTACGCAGCGGCGACCGCGTCAGCGCCCTGGTGATCCAGTGCCTGATCGTCGAGAGCTTCGCCGTGGCCGCCTACCGCTGCTACAAGCCCGTGGCCGACCCCTTCGCCGCGCCGATCATCGCGGCGGTGCTCACCGATGAGGCCGAACACCTCGCGTACGGCGGCCACTGGCTGGCGGCCTGGTTCCCGGAGGTGGCCGCACCGATCGCAGCCTGCTGCGAGCGCGCCCTGCCCATCGTGCTGGCCATGCTCCACAGCGTCCGTGACGACCTGAGCGCCATCGGCATCGATCCCGCCGACCTGGTCGGCGAATTCGTCGGCGGCTTCCAGGCGGCGATCGAACTGGTGGGCTTCCCGCCGTCCCAGGCCCGTGCCCTGGTGGCGCGACTGGCGGGTCGGGCGGCCCAGGCGGCGGCCTAGGTCAGAACCCCGCCTCGTCGAGCATCCCCCGCAGCACCGCGGCGCTGTGGCGCAGCTGGTCCATTTCCTTCCCGGTCAGGGCCATCTGCACCAGGGCGGCGGCGCCGCTGTCGTTGACGATCGTGGGCAGGCTGAGGCAGACATCGGGCAGGCCGTAGTGGCCGTGGCTGCGGCTGCTCACCGTGAGCATCTGGTCCTTGCTGCGCAGCACCGCCTCGACGATTTCGGCGGTGGCCAGCCCGATGGCCCAGGAGGTGCTGCCCTTGAGCCGGATGATCGCGTCGGCCGCCTGGCGCACCTCGTCGTGGAAGAGCTCCTGAAGCTCGGGGTCCGCCAGGGTGCGGCTGCCCTCCCAGCCGCCATCGACCAGGCCCGAGCCAGCCACCACCACCCGACTCCAGACCGGAACTTCGGAATCCCCGTGTTCGCCGATCACCCAGGCCTGGACGTCGTGGGGATCGATCCCCAGCCGGCGGCTGATGGCCATGCGGAAGCGGGCGGAATCGAGCACGGTGCCCGAGCCGATCACCCGGTGGGCGGGGAAGCCGCTCAGCTGGCCGGCGATGTGGGTGAGCACATCCACCGGGTTGCTGACCACCAGCAGCACCGCCCGGGGGCAGTGCTGGGCGATCGGGGGCACGAGCTGGCGGAACAGGGCCGCATTGCGCTCGATCAGCTCCCGCCGCGACTGGCCCGGCCGCTGGGCCACGCCGGCGGTGATCACCACCAGGTCGGCATCGCGGCCCTCCTCGGCCACGGTTCCGGCCCGCAGGTCGGTGCGGGGCAGGAACGGCAGGCCATGGCACAGGTCCATCACCTCCCCCTCCAGCCGGTCATGGGCTACATCCACCAGCACCAGCTCCTCCTGGCAGCCCCGATGCAGGATCGAGACGGCGCAGGCCATGCCCACGGCGCCGCAGCCCACGATCACGACTTTGCGACCGGGGAGGGTGCGCCCCCGCGCCTGGGCGCCGGTGGGAAGGAGCAGGTTGCAGAAGGGGGCGGCTGAGGCGTCGCCGACGGCCGGGGTGAGATCAGGCACCGGCGGCAGGAGCCTGGGGACGGCTCGAACGGTTCGTTGCGGTTGGGTTCGTTGCGGTTGGGTTCACGGCGCCTCCGCTCGGGGTATCGGGCCGTCAGTCCAACGGAAACACGCCTGAGCGTCGCTGTCACGGCTCCAGGACCACAGCCGGAGGTGTTCCCCGCGGCGGCCGTGTTCCCCCCCGCTCCTGCAGCCAGCCTGCCGGCAGAGCGAGGGTCCCGCTGCTGCCACCGAAGCGCAGTTGCAGCCAGGTGATCACCGCAGGTTCAGCGGCCACGATCGCTTCGATGCGCTGCCGTTCCCGCCCCGGCTCCTGGTCTTTCGCAGGGGGATGGCGGAAGGCCTGCGTCAGGTGCAGCTCCTCCACCAGATCCGGCTCCAGATACCAGATCTCCCCATCGGCGCCCTTGCGCTGGCGACGTTCCTCGATCAGTTCCCGCAGCTGGCCGTCCCCACTGAGCTGCCCGCATGGGGCCACGAGGAACGAGAGGGAGCACAGGGGGCCGGCAGACGGGGCCTGGGGGGCGGTGGACATGGCGGGGCAGGGCGTGGAGGTGGGGAGCGGTGGCGGGGGATGCAACAATTTTGCTGCGATAGAAGCATGGAACAACGATACAGTTATAACGTCAGTTGCAACGCCTTCCTGAGGCCGTTCTCCTCCAGTGCCGTTCCCCATGACCACCGCCATCCCCGCCGCCATCTCCGACCATGCCGGGCCTGCCGATGTGCTCGCCCGCAAGGGCTTCGGTCCCCGGGTGCGCCGGCTCCATGGCCGCATCGGTGCCGCCCACCACCAGGCCGAGGGCATGGCCTTCTCCCGCTCGCTGCTGGACGGGCAGGCCCACCCCCGCCAGCTGGCGGCCCTGATCCGTGCCCTCGCCCCCGCCTACGGCCTGATCGAGGCCCGGGGCCCCCTGCTTGCTGCCGCCCTGGGGGCCGAGGGGTTCCCCTGGGCCGACCTGGCCCGCAGCCAGGCCCTGCATCTGGACATCGCCGGGCTGACCGTTGTCCCGGCCACCCCCGCTTCCGCGGCGGCCGCCATCTGGCTGGAGCATCTGCAGCGCCTGGCCCAGCAGGCCCCGCACCGCTTCATGGCCCACGTCTACGTGCGCTACGGCGGCGATCTCTCCGGGGGCCAGCAGCTGGCCGCGCAGGCCAACGCCATTCTTGCGGGCCAGGGCCTGCCGCCCCTGGGGTTCTGGGAGTTCCGGCGCCCCATCCCCGAGCTGAAGCAGGAGTTGCATGACGCCATCGAGCGCATGGACCTCAGCGCAGACGAGGAGCTGGAACTGCTGGAGGAATCCGTGATCGCCTTCCACGACACCCAGCGCCTGCTGGCGGAACTGGGAGACCTCGCCGCCTGACTCCCCCCGGCCGTCCCCCGCTCCCCATGCCTCCAGCCCCTATCCCCATCCCCTTCCCATGACCCCTGCGGCCACCGTTTCCCCACGTCCCACCACCCCGATCGACCTGCTGCTCAAGCACGACCGGCCCGTGCCCCGCTACACGAGCTATCCGACGGCCGCGGCGTTCCACGGGGGCGTCGGCTCGGCCGATCTGGAGGCCCAGCTGGCCCGCCCCACCGACGCGCCGCTGTCGCTTTACGTCCACGTGCCCTTTTGCCGCAACGCCTGCTGGTTCTGCGGCTGCAACCGCATCACCACCGGCGCCGGCTCGAAGGTGGTGGATCCCTACCTGGACGCCCTGGCCGCGGAACTGGAGCTGATCAGCCGCCACTCCGCCCAGCGCCGCCGCCTGGCCCAGCTGCACTGGGGCGGGGGGACTCCCAACTACCTGACGATTCCCGAGCGACGGCGGCTCTGGGGGCTGATCGAGCGCCACTTCGATCTGGCCAGCGATCTGGAGGCCTCGATTGAGGTGAATCCGGAGACCCTCAGCCGGGAGGATGTGATGGAGCTGCGCCGCCTGGGCTTCTCCCGGATCAGCTTCGGCATCCAGGATGCCGACCCCCTGGTGCAGCAGGCGGTGAACCGGGTGGTGCCCGTGGACCAGCTGCGCCGGGCCATGGTCTGGATGCGGGAGGCGGGTTTCGCCAGTGTCAACGTCGATCTGATCTGCGGTCTGCCGCTGCAGACGCCGGAGCGGTTCGACGCCACCCTGGCCCTGGTGCAGGACCTGCGCCCCGACCGGGTGTCCCTGTTCTCCTTCGCCTACCTCCCCGAGCAGCTGCCCCTGCAGCGCAAGATCGCCGCCGAGGATCTGCCCAGCCAGCGCCAGCGGCTGCAGATGCTGGAGCGTGCCGCCGCCCGCCTGGGCGGGTGCGGCTACGACGCCATCGGCATGGATCACTACGCCCTCTCCGGCGACAGCCTGGCCGTGGCGGCCAGAGAGGGGCGCCTGCACCGCAACTTCCAGGGCTACACCACCGGCGGGGAGCTGGAGCTGCTGGGGGTGGGCCCCACGGCGATCAGCCAGTTCCCCGGTCTCTTCAGCCAGAACCAGCGGGATCTCAAGGCCTATGCCGCCAGCATCGCCGCCGGCCAGCTGCCGGTGGAGCGGGGGCTGGTGGTGAGTGATCCGGAGGTGCTGGAGCGGCGGGAGCTGATCCGCCAGGTGATGTGCCATTTCCGGGTGGCGATCGATCCGGAGCGCTACGCCGCCGAGTGGGCCGCCCTTGAGGACCTGGCCGCCGACGGTCTGGTGCGGCTCAGCCAGGCCGATGGCCTGGGCCTGGTGGAGGTGACCGCCTCGGGCCGCTGGCTGATCCGCACCGTCGCGGCCGTGTTCGATCCCTCCCAGCGCCAGACGGCCTCCGGCTCGCGGCTGATCTGAGCGCCTTCAGCAGGGTTCCAGCACGCAGTTGATCTTCAGCTCGAAGGGCACGGCGCTGGCGGGCAGTCGCAGCAGCTGGGCGGTGAGGGCGGCCAGGTCCTCGGGCTGGGTCATGGCGTCGGCGGGCAGGGCCGTCACCTGGGAGGCCATGGCGGTGTTGACCCAGCCCGGGCAGATCGCCGTCACCCGGATGCCGGCGTCCCAGCCCTCGTTGCGCATCGACTGGCACAGGGCCATCAGGGCGAACTTGCTGCAGGGATAGGCCGCCAGGGCCCCCTTCACCCGCTGGCCGCTCATCGACACCAGGGTGATCACCCGGCCGTCGCCGCTGGCCACCAGCGCCGGCCAGGCGGCCCGGGTGAGCCACCAGGGACCCATCAGATTGACGCGCCAGAGGTCCTCGATCTCCCCTTCGCCGCCCGGGTCGAACAGCAGGCCCACCCGGGAGAAGAGGCCGGCGCAGTGGATCACCCCGTCGATGGCGCCGAAGTGGGCGAGGGTCGCCTCCACCCAGGCTGTCGCTTGGCCGGGGTCGCGGGCGTCGTAGGGATGGACGACCAACCGCTCGCTCCGGCAGGCGGCCTCCCGGAGCGGACCGTCCGGGAGAGCGGCGGGATCCCGCAGGCCGAGGCTGAGCCGGTGGCCATCCGCCAGGGCCCGTTCCGCGATCGCCCGGCCGATGCCCCGACTGGCGCCGCTGATCAGCAGGGTGCGGGACTGCTCCATGGCCGGCGCCGGCGGCGGGTCTGGAAATCCTGGCGGATGGTTTGGGCGGCTGGCCAGGACGGGGAAGGCCAGCGGGATGGCTCAGGAGCCGTCAGGAGCCCACAAAAAAGGAGCTGACCGCGTTGGCCAGCTCCGGGTGGGGACGCGCCGGTGTCGGCGTCGCTGCTCAGAGGGTGGATTCGCCGGATTCGCCGGTGCGGATCCGGATCACCGATTCGACCGGGGTGACGAAGAGCTTGCCGTCACCGATTTCACCGGTGTGGGCCGCTTCGGTGATTGCGGCGATCGCCGCGTCCAGCTTGGCGGTGGGGACGACGATCTCGATCCTCGCCTTGGGCAGGAACTCGACGGTGAACTCCGTTCCCCGGTAGCGCTCGACCTGGCCCTTCTGGCGACCGAATCCACGGGAGTCGGTGACCGTCATGCCGATGATGTCAAGGGCAACGAGGGCTGTCTTGATGGCATCCACCTTGGAGGGGCGGACCATGGCCGTGATCATTTTCATGGAAGGTTTGGTCGTCAGTTGGTCATTGGATCGTACGCCTCTTCCCCGTGAGTCACGAAGTCGAGACCGCGCTCTTCCTCTTCAATGCTGATGCGAAGGGGCATCAGGTCACCGAGAATCCAGAGAATGATAGCCGTACCCAGCGCGACAAATCCATAGGTGAGGATAACGGCGTTCTGCTGGGGGATGAAAGGGCCGAAGTGTCCTGATTCCTCAAGGATCTTGGCCGACAAGGGGAAGTAATCCCCGGGCACAAGGGCCCTTGAGGCGAGAATCGCCGTCAGCATCCCAGCCATGGTGCTGCCCACGCCGTGGAGCATGAAGGTGTCGATCGAGAGGTCGATCTGCGTCTGCGACTTGATGCTCACCACCAGGAAGCAGGACGTCGCCGTGAGGACGTGGATCGGAATCGAAGCGTCCATCTAGCCAAAGCCTGCCGACGGGAAGATCCCCACCAACCCGGCGATGGCACCGCTGCAGACGCCGAGGGCAGAGCCGGACCCCGGCACCATCCACAGAACGGCGATGAGCTCGATCAGAACGACGCCCGTGAAGAGGGCCGTGCGGACCGGGCTGACCAGTGCAGCTCCGATGCGGGCCCGCAGCACCTGCAGGAGGGGGGCGATTCCCCTGATCCGATGATCCGGAAGCCCCCATGGAGTGGGGCTGGGGAGGCGATCCAAGCTCGTCAGTGCGGACGGCAAGGCGGCATCCATTGGTGATCCATGCATCGGAGGAGAGGACACCCTGGAACAAGCCGAAATCACCCTCAACGCAAGGGATGGATGACTGTGTAGCGAAACGCACAAACAGCCCATCCGGCGAGCGAACGGTCACAAAAAAGCCGGGGCTGGGCCCCGGCGGGATGGTCGCGGCGGAGGCTGGGCTCGACTCAGGCGACGGCGGCGGCGGCGCGGTCGAAATAGGTGCCCACCTCGGACATCAGGGCGGAGCAGTCACCGGGGGTGATGCCGTTGCGGTCGTTGGCGATGGCGATGGCGGCATCCTTCATCTTGCGGATGCCTTCGGCCACGGAGGCACCGGGCACGCCCAGGGCCAGGTAGGTCTCACGGAGGCCGTTGAGGCAGCGGTCCTCGAGCACGGAGGCGTCGCCGGTGAAGATCGCGTAGGTGATGTAGCGCAGAACGATCTCCATGTCGCGCAGGCAGGCGGCCATGCGGCGGTGGGTGTAGGCGTTACCGCCGGGGGCGATCAGGGCGGGCTGCTGGTCGAACAGGTCGCGGGCGGCGTTGGTGACGATCTTGGAGGCGTTTGAGGTGATGCGGTTGACCGTGTCCATCCGCTTGTTGCTCTCGGCCACCATCGCACCCAGGGCGTCGATCTGGCCGGGGCTGAGGAATTCGCCGCGGGCGTCGGCCTGGGCGACGAGCTTGGTGAAGGCGTCGAACATGGGAACTGCTCTGGAGCGTGGGAGATAGGAACCATAGATTCGCCGGCCCGGGGGGTGCGAGCACTCCGGATGACGCGCCTCTGGCAGCTTGACTAGGGTGATTGGCCCCTTCGCGGCTGCATGGCCAGCTCCGCACGCATGCCTCCCGAGCCGATGGAATGGGGTGCGCTGGCCCTTGCGGCCGCGCCGACGCCGGGCGAGTCATCGTCGGGTCCCACCAGCCCCCAGGCCCTGCTGCGGCTGTTCGGCCGTCCGGAGGCGGAGGTCCGCGTGACCCTGTACCGCGACCACCACGCCTGGTGCCCCTACTGCCAGAAGGTCTGGCTGTGGCTGGAGGAGAAGCAGGTTCCCCACCGGATCTGCAAGGTGACGATGTTCTGCTACGGGCGCAAGGAGCCCTGGTACACCAAGCGGGTGCCCAGCGGCATGCTGCCGGCCCTCGAGCTCGATGGTCGTCTGATCACCGAAAGCGACCAGATCCTCGAAGCGCTCGAGGCAAGCTTCGGCCCCCTGGGGGAGGCGATCCAGTCGTCCCGGGCCTTGCCGCTGCGCCAGCTGGAGCGTCAGCTGTTCCGGGCCTGGTGCCAGTGGCTCTGCGTCCCGTCTCGGGGGGCCGCCGAGGAGGCCCGGGGCCGGGAGGGCTTCGACCGTTGGGCCGCGCAGTTCGCGGCCGCCCTCGAGGCGGAGCCGGGACCGTTCCTGACCGGTGACCTGGGCACGGTGGACCTGATCTTCGTGCCCTACGTCGAGCGCATGAACGCCAGCCTGGCCTACTACAAGGGCTACCTGCTGAGGGAGCGCCACCCCGCCATCGATCGCTGGTTCCGGGCCCTCGAGCAGCGCTCCACCTACCTCGGCACCCAGAGCGACTTCCACACCCACGCCCATGACCTGCCTCCCCAGATGGGCGGCTGCCATGCCAGCGGCAGCGGCGCACAGCAGCATCTGGCTGACCGCATCGATGCCGGCCCCTGGCCGATCGTGTCCCCACCCGGCCCCGATCCCGAAACCAGCCAGAGCGAGCCGGCCGACGCGGCCTCCGTGGCCCTGGCCCGGGTGCTCCGGCACCGGGGACCCCTCCTGGCGCGCAATCCCCTCGGATCCGATGGCTTCGAGCGGCCGTTGCGCTGCGCCCTCACCCGGCTGATCACGGGCCAGGATTGCCCGCCGCCCCCCGGTTCGGCCCCTGGCCTGCGCTACCTGCGCGATCGCATCAGCGTGCCCAGGGACATGCCGCTGCACGCGGCCCGCCTGCTGCGTCGCTCCCTGGAGGCCACCGCCCGCCTCGATCCGGCCGATCCCCTGGCGGCGGGGGAACCGATCCCGGTGCAGCATCGCCGCGACCAGGATCCGTCCCCCTTCCTTGCCGCCGCGGGCCGCCCCATCGGCGCTGGCTCCTAGCGTTGGTATCGATGCGGGTGCAGGCCATGGCAGGCGTTTCGGTTCACGCTCCCCTGGACGTCCGCCGCCTGGGCCTCGGTGAGGGTCTCCGTCAGCGACTCCCTCAGGGCCTCGGCGGGATGGTGCCGCCGCTGGCGGCGCTGACCCTGGCCCTGGCGGCCGCTGCTCCCGCCGCTAGAGCCCTGGAGCTGGGCGGCCGCACCCAGTTCGTGCGGGCTCCGTGGAAGGTGACCCTCACCAGCTACACCACCAACGTGGGCCAGTCGCCGGCGGAGTACTTCTTCACCCTCAGCCTCGACGAGCGGGCGGGGGCCTCCCTCGGCGGCATGACCATCCAGCAGACCCGTGGTGCCGACTGGCAGTTCCCCTTTGCCGTCGAGCGCACCCGTGCCTTTCTCGGTGTGCCCCGCCGCGAGGGGCGCCGCATCCCGGTGGAGGCCGCGTTCGATCCTGCCGCCCGGCGCTTCAGCCTCAGCTTCCCGGAGCCCGTGCCTCCTGGCGCGACGGTCACGGTGTCGCTGCGGCCCTGGTTCAACCCCGTCCAGGCCGACACCTACCTGTTCCAGGTGACGGCGATCCCGGCCGGCCCCGAGCCGGTGGCCAGCCCGGTGGGGGTGGGGACCCTGCGGATCTACCAGCCCAATGAGTGGTGAGCGATCGGCCGCAGGCATTGGGCAGGCGCCAAGATGGAGCACCCTGAGGACGACCACGATGCAGGCCAGCTGGAACGGAAAGGTGATCGCCAGCAGTGACGACATCGTGACGGTGGAAGGCAACGCCTACTTCCCCGCCGATGCCCTTGATCCAGCCTGCATCCAGCCTTCCAGCCACCGCTCCTTCTGCGGCTGGAAGGGAGAGGCGCACTATTACAACCTGATCGTGGATGGCAAGGAGAATGCCAACGCCGTCTGGTACTACCCGGAGCCGAAGGAAGCGGCCAGCAACATCCGCGGTCGGGTGGCGTTCTGGAAGGGGGTGACGGTGGCCTGACGCCGCGGGAGCTGCTCTGAGGCCCCTGGCCCTGCCGGGGTATTCAGCTGCCGGGATAACGGAGGGTGCGCCATTCGCCGCTCAGGGTGCTCACCTCCACGCCGATGCCGACGGGACCCTGGACGGGGCCGAACTCCTCCTGCCACCAGTTGAGCGCCTCACTCCAGGCGGCATCGAGGGAGTCGTAGAGGTCGTCGAGGATGGGATGGGGATCACCCTGCTGATCCACCAGCCGGTAGGTGCGGCACGTCTGGACGTTGCTGCGCGTCTGGGCGGTGCTGCGGGAGCGGGAGGACTGAGGTAAGGAGATCGCCACGTCTTGCCTCGTATACAGGAGTGGCATTCTGGCGCCTGTGCCAGATCCGAACTGTCACCTTCACAACATCTTTCGGTGTTGCTCCGCTACCGGGTCCCGGCGGTCTGTCGGCTCGGCGGGCGCTTCCGGCCCGTGCGATGACTGACCTGGCGGCTGCGTTCCTGATAACGGTGGACGACCGGAAGCCGCTCCTGCTGGTAGGCCTGCAGCGCCAGCTGCGGGGTGGGGGCGGCGCCGGGCGCCAGCCGTGCCGCCAGGGCCACCGCATCCTCCAGCCCCGCCGTCATGCCACGTGCCTGGGAGGAGCTCATGGCGTGGGCGGCGTCGCCGATCAGGGCCACCCGCCCGTCGACGAGGGCGGGCAGGGGATCGATGTCGAACGACCAGTTCGCCACCACCCCCTCCGGGGCCGTGGCGGCGATCACGGCGGCCGCATCGGCGGGAAGCTTGGCCAGGGCGTCGGCGGGCACCCCCTCCTCCAGCAGCCTCTGGCGGGTCTCCCGGTCCTCCGGGAGCTCCTCCTCCTGGAAGAAGCCCCAGTGGGTGCGCCCACGGCCCTCCCCGTCGGGGCCCAGATCGAAGAAATTGGCGTAGATGCCCCGGCCCCGGGCATAGACGAAGAAATCCCCGTCGGTGCAGAAGGCCGCGTCCGTCACCACCCCCCGCCAGACCCTGTCCCCCAGGTACTGCAGGCGCCGCTCGGGACAGAGCAGGGCCGCCACCCGGGAGAAGATCCCATCGGCCCCCACCAGCAGATCGCCCGTCCATTGGCGGCCATCGGCGAAGCGGGCCACAACGCCGTTCTCGTCCTGGCTCCAGCTGACGAGCGCGTGGTCGCCGTGGAAGCCGTCGGCATCGAGATGGCCCCAGAGGGCGTCGAGGATGGCGCGGCGGTGGATCAACAGGGAGGGCAGCGCTCCGGCCTCCCGTTCCGCCGGGCTGGCTTCAATCAGATCGCCCCTGAGGTTGCGGAACACGAACCGCTGCACGGGGTGGCCCCCCGCCAGCAGGTCGTCGAGCAGGCCCGGAACGGCCGCCGCCGCCACCGCCTCCACACCGCTCTTCACCAGCAGGATGCCGCAGCCCTCGGTGCGCAGTCGCCCGGAGCGCTCGAACAGCCAGACACGGTGGCCCTGGCGCTGCAGCATCAGGGCGAGCAGCAGGCCGGAACTGCCGGCCCCCACCACGGCGATGCGGAGGCCGGCGGGGTCGGAACTCATGCGCTCACGGCGGGCTCCAGGATGCTGGCATGGAGGACGTCCATCACCTCGAGGACCTTGGTGGTCTCCTCCGGATCGAGGCGCAGGGTGCTGGCCAGGTCGGCGAGGATCGTCTGCTCCTGGTCCTGCAGGGGACCGTCGGAGCGCATGATCTCGGCCGCCACCGCATAGGCGGTGTGCCGCTGCCGGTCGTCCAGCACCGCGGCCGCCTCCTCCATCAGGCCGATGGCTCCCTTGGCCCGCAGGCCTTGGAGCAGCGTGTCCATCAGGCTGATCATCTCCTTGTCGCTCCTTCCCTTGAAGGGGGCGCGGTAGTCGAGGGCATGGCGAAGGGCCCGTGTGCCCGCCATGGTGAGGGCCCCGTCCCAGGAGACGGCGGCGAGAGCCACCGCGGCGAAGGCCGTAGGTGCGTCCATGGACAAAACGTCGCAAGCATGGGAACACCTGTCATCGTTCGCTCCAGGGGTGCCTGTCAGTGGCCGATGCGACCGAATCCTGGAAAGGTTCGCCGTCGTCGCCCTCCGGCGCTCAGCGCTTTGAGGTCGCCCCACGGGCGGCCCCGCCTTCGCGACACAGCCTCAGATAGAGGGCATCCGGTTCCTGGTAGCGGGCCGGACGGCAGTCGTGCAGACGGGCCAGCTGCAGCCAGCAGACGGTGCGCTGCACGTTCTTGAGACTCTTGCCCTCCCGCACCAGCATCCGCATGGCCCGGCAGTAGGAGCCGTAGTGCTCGTCGAGATCCGGGAGGTCGGCGGGAACGCTCATCCATCGACTCCAGCACCTCCGCTCGGGCAGCGACTGTGACGAAGGGAACCAAGCGTGCAGATCGTGAGGTTCCGCTGGAGGGCCCGGCCCCGGGGGACAAAAAAAGGAGGGCCCGCAAAGGCCCTCCCCGCTGCCGAAGGTGGGAGCGGAACGGGAGCGCTCAGCGGATGAACAGCATCTCCTGGTAGGAGGGCAGGGGCCACAGGTTGTCGTCCACGACGGCCTCGAGACCATCGACCGCCTCCCGCAGCTGGTGCATCAGCGGCATCAGGGTGTCGGCGGAGTAGCGCATGTGGGCGATGGTGCCGTGGGGGGCGTTGCTGATGGCGCTCTCGAGGGCACCGCTCAGTTCCATCAGCTTGGCGCTGAGGGACGCGACCTTGTGCTGGGTCTCCGGGGACACCTGCAGGCCCATGGAGGTCTGCAGCTGCAGGGAGCTGGCCAGCTCACCCAGATAGCGCATGGCGGCCGGGTAGATCTGGGTCTGGGCGATCTGCACCGCCAGCTTGGCCTCCACGTCGATGGCCAGCACGTACTGCTCGGCGTAGACCTCGAAGCGGCTCTCCAGCTCCAGGGGGGTGAGCACACCCTGCTGGGCGAAGAGGTCGCGGACCTCAGGACGCTGCAGCACCGGCAGGGAATCGGCGGTGGTGGGCAGGTTCTCGAGACCCCGCTCCTCCACGGCGATGCGGTGCCATTCGCTGGAGTAGCCGTCGCCGCCGAACACCACGTTGCCGTGGTCGGTCATGATCTGCTTGAGCACGGAGAAGGCGGCTCCGGGCAGGCTTTCGCCGGCGGCCATCTTCTGCTCCAGCTGGTCGCTCACGTAGGCAAGCGAGTCGGCCAGGATCGTGTTCATGGCCACAAGGGGACCTGCCACCGACTGGTTGGAGCCGACGGCCCGGAACTCGAAGCGGTTGCCGGTGAAGGCGAAGGGGGAGGTGCGGTTGCGGTCGCCGGGATCCTTGGGGAATTCCGGCAGGGTGTCGACGCCCAGCTGCATGACGCCGGCATGGGTGGAACCCTTCACGTCTCCCTCCTTGATCTGGCGGAAGACGTCCTCGAGCTGGCTGCCCAGGTAGACGGAGATGATCGCCGGAGGAGCTTCGTTGGCGCCGAGGCGGTGGTCGTTGCCGGCGGTGGCCACCACGGCCCGCATCAGGGGGCCGAACTTGTGCACCCCGCGGATGACGGCGCCGCAGAACAGCAGGAACTGCATGTTCTCGTGGGGGGTGCTGCCGGGATCCAGCAGGTTGCCCTGGGTGGGGTTGCCCACCGACCAGTTGACGTGCTTGCCGGAGCCGTTGATGCCTTCAAAGGGCTTCTCATGGAGCAGGCAGTTCATGCCGTGGCGACGTGCCGTGCTCTTGAGAATGGTCATGATCAGCTGCTGGTGATCCGTGGCCACGTTGGCCGCCTCGAAGAACGGGGCGATCTCGAACTGGCCCGGGGCCACCTCGTTGTGGCGGGTCTTGGCGGGGATGCCCAGCTTGTAGAGCTGGCGCTCCACGTCCTGCATGTACACCTGAACCCGCTGGGGGATGGCGCCGAAGTAGTGGTCATCGAACTGCTGGCCCTTGGCGGAGGGCTTGCCGAACAGGGTGCGACCGGCCAGCAGCAGGTCGGGACGCAGGGGCACATAGGCACTGTCGACCAGGAAGTACTCCTGCTCGGCGCCGCAGCTGGAGTTGACCGGGGCCACTTCGGTTTCCCCGAGCAGCCGCAGCAGGCGCTGGGCCTGCTTGTTCATGGCGGCGTTGGAGCGCAGCAGGGGGGTCTTCTTGTCGAGGGCCTCGCCGGTCCAGGAGATGAAGACGGTGGGGATGCAGAGGGTGAGACCGTTGGGGGTCTCCATCAGGAAGGCCGGGCTGGTGATGTCCCAGGCGGTGTAGCCGCGGGCCTCGAAGGTGGTGCGGATGCCGCCGCTGGGGAACGAGGAGCCGTCAGGTTCGCCCTGCACCAGCACCTTGCCGGTGAACTCGGTGATCACCGAGCCGTCACCCTGCACCGAGATGAAGCCGTCGTGCTTCTCGGCAGTGGCGTTGGTGAGGGGATAGAAGACGTGGGCGTAGTAGAGGGCGCCGCGGCCGGTGGCCCATTCCTTCATCGCCTGCGCCACCACGTTGGCGACCGAGACGTCGAGCTTGCCGTTCTCCTTGATGGTGCGCTGCACCGACTTGAAGATGTCCTTGGGCAGGGCCGCCTTCATCTTGGCCAGGCTGAACACGTCGCTGGCCCAGAGCTCATCCAGCGACTCGATGGGGGGGGTCACCACCGGAGGGCGCTGGTGAATCTCCTGAATGGCGGCGAAGCGTTGGGGGCTGGGCATGGAAACAGCGTTGGTCGGCTGGGGGGTATCCAATCCTTGTGTCCTGCCCCATGGGTGGTGCTGTTGATACAGAACGGCAGGTTGCCCGCCGGCCTGGAGCCGCCCTCAGCGCAGGTAGGAGCGGATCGCGGGCCGGCACCAGAACACCAGGGCCGCCAGGGTCAGCCCCCAGGCCACCGGGGCGCCCACCGCCAGCAGCAGCCGTTCCTCACCCACCAGCGCCAGGCGCACGATGCCGTAGGCCATCTCGATCGCCAGATCCAGCGACAGCGCCACGATCGCCAGCACCTGGCCCCAGACGCGCCACTTCAGCAGGGCGACGCAGGCCACCACGCCCAGGGCCACCGCCGGCAGCACGGCACTGGTGTAGACGACCACATTGGCCGTCCGCCAGAGGCTGCTGAGCAGGATCGCCGCCAGGCCCAGCGGCAGGGCCAGCAGGTTGGCCGCCAGACCGAGCCAGGCGAGCACGCGATAGCCGCGGGGCGGCTGCAGCTCCGCGAGGGCGGCAGGAGTTGGTGAGAGCGTCTGCATTCGGTCGATTCTCTCAGTTGCGGTCAGGGAGCGCACCGTCCCTGTCGGATCGAAACACCAGGTCAAGGTCGGGCATCACCTCGGCGGCGATCGCCACCAGGGTCTCGAACAGCGCCTTGGTGTGGGGCGCGCCGGCCCCCATGGCCTCCCGGCTCATCAGCACCAGTTCCAGCACGGGTCCATCCGCCTTGGCCTGGACGTCCGCGATCAGCTGCAGCCGCAGCGTCTCGTGCTCCCCCCGGACGATGGCGCTGAGATGGGCGGGGGAGCGGTGTTCCACGTCGGCGTGGAACCGCAGCACCAGGGGATCCAGCCGTCCGATGAGCTCCGTCGGCGGCAGGGAGACCCGGGGCCTGAAGAGCAGCAGGAAACGGGCCATGACGTCGCGCTGTTCCCCCCATCCTGGGGCCGTGCCGGGGCGGCGGCCGCCGTGGCCCGCCGGGTCTGCTCAGCGCAGTTCGAACAGCAGCACGTCCGCCCCGTCGGGGCCGGCCTGGAGGCTGTTCGCAGGGGCCGCCGCAAAGCCGAGACCATCACCCCGCTGCAGCGACCGACCGAACGCCGAGCCCTCCCCCTCGATCACCTGCAGCCAGCCGCTGGCGTCAGAGGCGATGGCCAGTTCCAGCCGCTCACCCGCGCCGGCTCTGGCCCGCCAGAGCCGCACCCGACGGTGGATGGCCAGGGCCCCCTGGTGTCCATCCGGATCCAGCAGCGGCGTCCAGCCGGGCTGGAGCCGGAACGGCTCCTGGCGATAGGCGGGCGGGTGGCCCGCCCGATCCGGCTCGATCCAGATCTGCAGCAGCCGGCAGGGGCTTTCGCCCAGGTTCATCTCGCTGTGGACCACGCCGGTGCCGGCGCTCATCGCCTGCACCTCACCGGCCTGCAGTACCTCGCTGTGGCCCATGGAGTCGTGGTGGTTGAGCTGGCCGTCCACCATCACCGTGACGATCTCCATGTCCCGGTGCGGATGCATGCCGAAACCGCGGCCGGCGGCGATCGTGTCGTCGTTGATCACCCGCAGCGGTCCGAAGCCCATCCAGGCCGGATCGTGGTGGTGGGCGAAGGAGAAGCTGTGCCAGCTGTCGAGCCAGTCGAGCCGGCTGTGGAAGCGCTCGCCGGCGGGTCGGAAGACGAGGGTCATGGGGCGGGGTCTCAGGGTTGGATCAGTTCCATGCGCTGCAGGCGGTGGACGATGTCGTCGATGCTGCTGTCCTTGGCGGGATTGCTGCGGCTGCTGGAGAGCTGGCGACCCACCACGTGGGCGCCGAGGTGGGCGAGCTGGATGCGCAGCACGGCCAGCACCTCGATGCCGGGACCGCCGGAGTGGGTGGCGATCGCCACCGGCCGGCCATTGAACAGGGTGCGGAAGCCGTCCCCCTGCACCGACAGCCAGGCGATGGCGCTGGTCAGCACCGGCGGGAGGGAGCCGTTGTACTCGGGGGCGCAGATCACCCAGCGGGGCGCGGCCTCAAGCCGGCGGCTCAGCCCCTCCACCTCGGCGGGAAGGCCGGACGCCGCATGGGTGCGGGGGTTGTAGAGCGGCAGGGACAGGGTGGTGAGGTCGAGCACCTCGGCGGCCATGCCACGGGCGCGGCCGGCGGCGGCGAAACGCTCGGCGAGTTTCAGGTTCTCGCCGTTGCTGGCACTCAGCACCAGAAGATCGGGGGTCATCTCAGGCGGATTCCAGGAAGGGGTAGTCGGTGTAGCCGGCCGGACCGGGTGTGTAGTAGGTGGACGGGTCAGCCACCTGCAGGGGCGCGCCGCGCCGCAGGCGTTCGGGCAGGTCCGGGTTGGCGAGGAACGGCGTGCCGAAGGCCACCGCATCCAGCTGCCCGGCGGTGATCGCGGCGTTGGCTTCCTCGGCCCTGTAGCCCATGTTCCCCACCAGCACCCCGCTGAAGCCGGCCCGGATCGGGGTGAGCACATCGCCGTGCTGCTGGCCGAGGAAGTCCCCCCGCATCACGTGCAGGTAATCCAGGCCCGTGCGCTCCAGCCGCTCCGCCAGCCAGGCGGACAGCCCGATGGGGTCGCTGTCGACCATGGCGTTGTAGCCGTTCAGCGGTGAGATCCGCAGGCCCACCAGGGGCGATTCGGCCCGGGCGGCCTCCAGCACCTCCAGCAGCAGCCGGGCCCGGTTGGCCACCGGTCCGCCGTAGGGCCCCTGGCGCCGGTTGCTGCCGTCCCGCAGGAAGGCGTCGAGCAGGTAGCCGTTGGCGCCATGCACTTCGACCCCGTCGAAGCCGGCGTCGATGGCGTTGCGGGTGGCCTGCCGGAACCCCGCCACGATTCCCGGCAGTTCGTCGTCGGCCAGTTCCCGGGGGACCACGTAGGGCTGTTTCCCCTCGGGGGTGTGCACCTCGTCGCCGGTGATGGCGATCGGGCTCGGCGCCACCGGCTGGCGCCCCCCGTTGAGCAGGGGGTGACAGGCCCGCCCACCGTGCCAGATCTGCAGCACGATGCGCCCACCGGCGGCATGGACCGCGTCGGTGGTGAGCCGCCAGCCCGCCACCTGGGCCGCCGAATGGATGCCGGGCTCGTGCCAGAAGGCCGAGTTGCCCTCCATCACCATCGTGGCTTCGGCGATCAGCAGGCCGGCGCTGGCCCGCTGCTGGTAGTAGGTGGCCATCAGCGGCCCCGGAACGTGGTCCGGCTCGGCCCGGCATCGGGTGAGGGGAGCCATCAGCACCCGGTTGGGCAGCTCAATCGGGCCCACGGTCAGGGGGGTGAACAGGTCGCTCATGGGGTGGTGACCGACCGGCTGGAGCGGGGATGCCCCGGGCCGTAAGGGATTGTTAAGGTCATGGCGCGACTCTGGCGGACGCGCACCCTGACTGACAAGAACGCACCGGGTTGTGCCTGGGGCACCCGCCGGTAACCCAGACCCGTGACCGCCTCCTTTCCCGATCCCGATCACGAGCCCTCAGGCGGCTCCGAGCTCTGTCCGGCGGAGCTGGCCCTGAGGGTGGTGCGCGGCCGCTGGAAGCTGCTGATCCTCTGCCGTCTCAGCGAGGGCCCCCAGCGGTTCTCTGCCCTGCAGCGGTCCCTGGCGGGGGTGAGTCACAAGGTGCTGACGGCCCAGCTGCGGGAGCTGGAGGCCGATGCCGTCGTCTGCCGCCGTGTCTTCGGCGAGGTGCCGCCGCGGGTGGAATACGACCTCAGCGAACGGGGTCGGGCGCTCCTGCCCGTTCTGGAAGGTCTGCACGCCTGGGGAGCGGCAGCCCCGCCAGCGGTGGAAGCTGGGGAATGAGGCTGCGGCGGAACCAGCTTTCCGGTTCCACCCGCTGCAGCGTGCGCAGCAGCACCAGGGGCAGGGTGCGGAGCTCCAAGGGGGCCCGCAGGGTGGGCCACAGCCCCTCGCGCCGGTAAAGGATGGTGTCCAGCTGGTGCCGCTGGGACGGGGTGAGCGGTCCCCAGACCCCACCGATGGCACGGCCCTCCCGAGCCATCACCACGAACGTCAGCTCCTGACCCGGCACCAGACCCTCCAGGCTGAGGCTGTCGGCCGCCTGCAGCAACGGAGCATCCTCTGCCCTCTCCAGGCCGAGCTCGGCGCCCGAGGCGCTGACGGCCCGCAGGCGCCCGTGCACCGTCCCGTCGCCGTGCTGCAGCCGCACCGGCACCGACAGGGCGAACCAGGGAACCCCATCCCGATGGGGCCGGTCCCAGCAGCTGCGGATCGCCAGAAGCAGCAGCAGACCGTTGAGCAGGCTCCAGCCCAGCACCACCCCGACCGTGGCGGCCGAGGCCGGCAGCAGCCCCACCTGGCCGGCCAGCAGCGGCAGCCGACCCAGCGCCAGGTTCCAGAGGGCCACCAGCTGCAGGGCCAGCAGCGCCAGCAGCGGCAGCAGCAGGCCCAGGTCCGGGCCGGAGTCCCGGCCGACCACCGCCTTCGGGGTGACGCGGAAGCGCCGGGGCCGGCCCAGAGCCGTGGCGACCACGGCGGCACAGATCGGCACCAGGAAGATCCAGCGGTACAGCTCCGGCAGGATCGCGGCGCGGGCATGGCCGCTCAACCAGCGGGTGAGCAGCAGCTGGCTGAACACGAACGGCATGGCGACCGTGAGCAGGGCATCGCCGCTGAACAGGATCGGGGCGATGCCCAGCAGTCCGAGGCTGAGCGGCGTGCAGAGCAGCACCAGCTGGGCCGGGAAGGTGAACCAGTGCAGGATGCCTTCGCTGTAGGCGAGCCGCTGCAGGGGGCTGAGACCGGGAATCCGCAGCGGATCGGCCCCCGTGCGCAGGGTCTGCAGGGAACCGCTGCCCCAGCGGCAGCGCTGTCGCGCCATGGCCGCCGCGGTGAAGGGCGCGAGGCCGGCGCTCAGCTTCTCCGAGAGGTAGTGGTTGCGGTAGCCGGCGGCGGTGATCCGGATGCCCGTGGCCAGATCCTCCGATGGCGTGGCCGTCTCGAAGCCACCCACCCGCTCGAGCGCCTCGCGCCGCATCACGAAGGACGTGCCGGCGCAGACCACGGCGTTGAGGTTCTGGCGGGTGGGCTGGATCCAGCGGTAGAAGCTTTCCTCGTCCGGCAGCAGCCAGCGCTCCAGGCTCAGGTTGCGCATCACCGGATCGGCGTTCATGTAGCTCTGGGGGGTCTGCACGAAGCCCACGGTCGGGTCGGCGAACAGGCCGACGGTGCGGCGCAGGAAGGGCCGCAGGGGCACGACGTCGGCGTCGAAGACCGCCACCAGCTCCCCCATGCAGTGGCGCAGGCCGTGGTTGAGGTTGCCGGCCTTGGCATGGGCATGCTCCCGGCGGGCGACATAGCGGCAGCCGAGGCGGTCGCAGAGCTCCGCCAGTTCCGGCCGGTCGCTGTCGTCGAGGAGCCAGACCGTGTGGCTGGGGTAGTCCATGGCCAGGCAGCCCCGCAGGCAGCGCTCCACCAGATCGGCCGGTTCGCCGCAGCTGGGCACGAGCACGTCGACCGTCGGGACGGGTGTGGGGATCGGGCCCGCGGGGGGCGCCGGCCGTTCGGGCAGCAGCGTGAACCAGAGCTGCAGGAAGAATCCGGCCAGCAGCACCAGCTCCGCCGCCAGGGTCAGGATGCTGAGGCTGGCGGCCAGGGGCGTGGCCAGGTTGAGGCTGGCGGTGAAGCGCCAGCCCAGATAACGGGCCCCCAGCAGTGTCAGCAGTAGGACGGCCCAGGGCAGGCGTGTCATCGACCCCGACCGATTGTTAAGCAAATCTAGGCGGTTCCCCCGGGCCGGCGGGATCCGGCCGCCCGATGGCCGATGGCCCATGAAAAAGCCCGGCGTCCAGGATCGCCGGGCTTGGGGTGGAACGGTGATGTTCCTGACGTGGTTCGGGTTGTCTGATGTCGGTGGTGACTCCGGTTGAACGGTCGGTGTGACGGTTGTCGTTCAGAAAGGGTTGACGATCAGAAGGGCTGACGATCGGGTCCTTGGGGACCGTGGATGGGTGATGGGGAGGGAGACGAGGATGCTCCTCCGCCATGGACGCGCCATCAGAGGGTGGTCAGCGGGGCTGGGGGATCCGTGGGAGTCCCCGGGGGTGGGTTTCGGAGTCGGAGCTGCGGAGGGAGGCACCTGGGGCCGAGGCATCCAGGGGCCGGTTTCCATGGACCCGTGGGCACCTGAACGATGCATCGGGTGATCGGCGAACGACCGGGAAACCGTTGGTGGGAACAAGACTGTTGGAGCAGGGGCCTGCCGTCAGCACACTCCTGACATCTGACCGGGCGGGGTGTCTTCCATCGCTGGAGCCTCCTGGTTTCTGGACTCACTCTCATCCCCCCGGGCCGCCCTGGCCATAGGCAATCGTGCGGGTCTTTCCCTCGTCGGGGGATGGGCTTCCTGCTGCCGTCACACGTCGCCGCGCTGGGCCACCAGGGCTTCGTAGGCGCTGCAGAACGCTTCCCCCAGGGAGTCCCGCAGCGGTGCGTCGTGGCGGAAGGCCTCGAGGGCATCGGCGTGACAGGTGGGCAGGGAGGCCGCCCCCGCCGGCGCCTCCACGTAGGTGTTCAGATCGCTGCGGGGGCCGGGGTCGAGCCGCCGTTCGATGCCGTCCAGACCGGCCGCCAGCACCGCCGCCTGGAGCAGATAGGGGTTGGCGGCGCCGTCGCCCAGACGCAACTCGATCCGCTGGTCGTCGGGGATGCGCACCATGTGGGTGCGGTTGTTGCCGCCGTAGCTGATCCAGGAGGGGGACCAGGTGGCGCCGGAGCTGGTGATGGAGCGCGCCAGACGCCGGTAGCTGCCGGCCACCGGATTGGTGAGGGCGCAGAGGGCCGGGGCGTGGGCCAGCAGGCCGGCGAGAAACCGGTAGGCGATCTCCGACAGTCCCTTCTCCCCGGCCGGGTCGTGGAACACGTTGCGCCCCCCCTCGTCCCAGAGGGAGGCGTGCAGGTGGGCGCCGTTGCCGGTGAGGGCCGGGATCGGCTTGGGCTGGAAGCTCACCCGCACCCCGTGGCGTTCCGCCAGGGCGGCCGCCATCACGCGGAAGAAGGCGTGGCGGTCGGCGGTCAGCAGCGATTCGGCATAGGTCCAGTTGAGTTCGAACTGGCCGTTGGCATCCTCGTGATCGGCCTGGTAAGGCCCCCAGCCGAGGCTCTCCATGCCGTCGAGCAGTTCGCTGATCAGCGGGTAGTGGCGCATCAGAGCGAGCTGGTCGTAGCAGGGCTTCGACTGCCGGTCGAGACCATCGGCGATGGCGTCCCGTTCCGGGTCCATCAGGAAGAACTCCGCCTCCACGCCACTGCGGAACTGCAGGCCCAGGGCCGCCGCCCGGGCGATCTGCCGCTGGAGCACCCGCCGGGGCGACTGCTCCAGCACCTGCCCCTCCACCTGCAGATCGGTGGCCACCCAGGCCACGTCCTTCTGCCAGGGGAGCACCATCAGGCTGGTGGGATCGGGGATCGCCAGCACGTCCGGGTCGGCCGGGGTCATGGCGAGCCAGGCGGCGAAACCGGCGAAGCCGGCCCCGGATCGGGCCAGTTCGGCCGCCGCGGCCGCCGGCACCAGCTTGGCCCGCTGCACCCCGAACAGGTCGCAGAAGGAGAAGAGGAAATGGCGGATGCCATGGGTGGCGGCGAAGCGGGCCAGATCGGTCATCGGGGGTGGTGAAGAGGAAGGGGAGCTGGAGGCGGAGGCGATCCGTCAGCGCAGAGCTGTCAGTCGGCGCAGAGGCGTCAGTCGGCGCAGAGCTGATCCACGGCGGCCCGCAGCTGGCGCTGCTCGACCGGCGCGTCGCGGGGATTGCCGGCCCGGTGGCCCAGGTCGGACTCCAGGACCTCGAAATGGGCACCGCGGATCAGGGCGGCCTCGGCCTGGCAGTCGTCGGGAGTGAAGTAGAGGTCGTGGCGGCCGGCGATCACGGCGGTGCGGGCCCGTATCCGGCCCAGGGCCGCGGCCAGCTCGGCATCGGGATCGCCAGCGCCGTCGCCCGTGCCATCGGTGGCGCTGATCCCGGCGGCGGCGGCCACATCGTTCGCCATCCAGACGTCGAGCATGGCCAGCAGGTCATGGGGGTCATGGCGGCGGTAGGCCGGTAACCAGGCCTGTTCCACGTAGGCCTCGACGCTGGCGAAGCCCAGCTGGCGGTGGGCGCCGCGGCGATAGAAGGGCTGGCTGGCGGCCCAGCTGGCGTAGATCAGGGCGAAGGTGCGCAACCCCTGCTCGGGCACCCCCCGGAAGCGGAGCCCATCCCAGTGGGGATCGGCGGTGAGGGCCTGGCGCAGGCTCAGCAGGAACACCCGGTTGTGGGCTGTGGTGCGCGCCGTGCCGCAGACGCAGCAGATGCGCCGGGTCCGCTGCGGCTCCAGCACGGCCCAGTGGTAGGCCTGCTGGGCCCCCATCGACCAGCCGTAGATCAGGGCCGGCTCGGCCACCTGGAAGACCTCTTCCAGCAGCCGGCGCTGGGCGGCCACGTTGTCGCGGTGGTCGACGGGCCAGCGGCCGTCCTCCAGGTCCGGTCCGGCGTTGCTGGGGCTGGAGGAGCGGCCGTTGCCGAACTGGCTCACCAGCACCACGCACCAGCGCTGCGGATCAAGGATCGGTCCCACCACCCAGTCGATGTCCTCGGGCCAGGCGCCGTAGGAGCTCGGGTAGAGCACCAGGTTGGAGCGGTCGCCGGCCAGCGTTCCGTAGACCCGGTAATCGAGCCAGGCGGAGCGAAGGGTTCCCCCGGAAGCGAGGGGAAAGTCCCCGAGCGCGAAACGGCGCGGGATTGCGGGGCTGGGGGGCAAGAGATCGGGATTCAGGGGAGGGCCAGTCGAGCGGGATCGCTCAGGAAGTCGCGGTGCACCGCCAGATAGCCCTGACCGGTGTGCACCAGATGGGGCGCCAGATGGCCATGGGCCTCGGCGAGGGCGTGGAAGGGAACCGAGGGGTAGAGGTGGTGCTCAACGTGGAAGGGCATCTCCCACATCAGCCAGCGCAGGGGCGCCAGCGTCAGGGTGGAGCGGGTGTTGCTGAGGCCGTCGGTGCCTGTGCTGCAGCCGCCGTGCTCGGCCATCAGCACGAAGCGCAGCAGGGGCTGGCCGACGGCCAGCGGCAGCAGCCAGAACCAGAACAGGGCGCCGTTGGCCTGCCAGAGGGAGGCGGCCAGCAGGACGGCGTAGACGGCGACCTGAAGCCGAATCGAGCGGGTGACGGCCGCGGTCGCCTCGGCGGGGATGTAGGGCCTGCCGCCGAAGTCACCGCGCAGGCCGGCGGCATGGCCGCGCAGCTTGCCGGTCCACCAGGGCAGGCCACTGAGCTCGAGCAGATAGCCCCCCAGGGTGCTGGGCGGGTCGTCCTCCAGTTCCGGATCGAGGCCCGGCTGGTGGGTGAAGCGATGGTGCCACTGGTGGTAGCGGCGGTAGTAATCGGCGTTGTAGAAGCTCAGCAGACCGGCCCACCAGGCCACGGTGTCGTTGAGCGCCTTGCTCGCGAAGGCAGTGCGGTGCCCGCACTCGTGCATGGCGCAGAAGCCGAAGGCCAGACCCCAGCCCAGCAGCAGCAGTCCCACCAGCCGCAGGCCCCAGAACGCAGCGGTGGGGAGGGCTGGCGGCATGGGCCATCTCCAGAGGAGGGCGCCCAGGCCCAGCACCGTGAGGTGGAAGGCCAGCCGGCGCCAGCCGGGCCCGTCGCGTCGTTCGTTGAGGCGCGCCAGCAGCGGAGCGGACAGCAGAGGCCCGGCGGTGCGCGGGCCGGCCACCGCTGGGGCGGAGGGTGGGGAGGCGGTCACGAAGGTCGCCGTTGGCCGGCGGAGGGAGAGGATGTCGCTCCACTGTCCCGCTCGGAGTCCGCCGGACACCGTTCGTCACGGACACTTGCTCCGGGTGTGGCGCCCGGTGGGGATGGTTACCCGCCGGGGGCGTGCGGCAGGGAAGAGTGGGATCTGCGTCGTGCCGCTCCGGTGCCTTCCCTGCTGTTTTTCTCCCTCTGGGGCTTCGAGGGGCCCCTCGCCATGGCCCTGGAGACGGCCGGCCGGGGGGGATTCGACGGGGTGGAGCTCAACATCCACCATCCGTCCCTGGTCGGCGACCCGGACGGACGCGCCCGCCTGCTGGAGTCCGGCAGACCCCTGGTGCTGGAGGTGGTCACCGGCGGCGATTACGTGCCGGAGCTGGCCGTCACGCCGGCGCAGCACCTGGCGGAACTGGGCACCCAGCTGAACCGCTGCTCCGAGCTCCGCCCCCACCGGGTGACCGTGCTCACCGGCAGCGATGCCTGGCCCCTGGAGCGGCAACGGGTTTTTCTGGCCGAGGCCCAGGCCCTGGCGGCGGCCAGCGGCCTGCCGGTGAGCTTCGAAACCCACCGGTCCCGCTGCCTGGGCATGCCCTGGACGATCGCGCCGCTGCTGGAGGCCGTGCCGGGGCTGCGGCTGACGGCCGACCTGAGCCACTGGTGCGTCGTGGCCGAACGGCTGATGACCCCGGATCTGGAGCCGGTGCAGGCGATGGCCGACCGGGTGGACCACATCCATGCCCGGGTGGGCCATGCCCAGGGTCCCCAGGTGTCCCATCCCTTCGCCCCCGAACATGCCGAGGCGCTTGCCGCCCACCTGGCGTGCTGGCAACTGTTCGCCGAACGGGCGGTGAATCGGGGGGCACCGCCCCCCAGCTTCACACCCGAATTCGGGCCGGACGGCTACCTGCCCACCCTGCCGTTCACGAACCAACCGGTGGCCGATCTGCTGACGATCAACACGGCGATGGCGCGGTGGTTGCGCAGTCAGCCGATAGCTGGGAACAGCGATAAGCTGTGTTCATCGTGAACAGAGTTACGTCGTGATGAACATGATCGACGCCCCGACCGGCACGCCGTCGGCCAACCGCTCCAGCCAAGGGTCCGATCCCCGCCAGGCCACCCTGGTTGCTTCCCTGCGCGCCCGTTACGCCATCGCCGAGCAGCGCCAGGACGCCGATGCCAAGCGGGCCCTGTTCAAGGAAGCCGCCTACCTGGGCATCCGCCCCGACGCGTACCAGGGCTCCAGCAGCGCAGCGTAGATCGCCTGCTGGTGCAGGATCCGGGCCTCTAGCCGGTGCGGCGGTCCGGTGCGGAAGCCATCCCCGTAGCCCCGCTGCGCCGATTCCACCAGGGCGCGGTCCTCGGCGAGGAAATGGACCATCTCCGCCATCAGCGCCTCCCCTTCGCCCCGGAGTGAGGCAGGCCCCAGCAGCCACACCTGCATCCGGCAGGTGTCCAGCGCTTCGGGCAGGAACTGGATCATCGCCAGCCGTCCGTCCGGCCACGCCAGCAGGTGGTTCCACGGCGGCAGGCCGAAGGTGAGGAACTCCCCGTCCGCCTCAGGCGAGGGGGTGGCCAGCACGTTGGCCCAGGTGCCGAAGCGATGGCGGTAGTCGCGCACCGGGCCCTGGAGCCGATGCAGGGTGGTGGGATGGGCGATGGCGACGTGGTAGTCGTCCAGGGTGTTGTCGTGGGCGATCTTCCAGTTGCAGGCCAGTCCCCGCTCGTGGAAGGCCAGGGGCACCAGGGTTTGGGCGAGGGCTTCGGGAGCTTCCTGCAGCGCCAGATCGAGCTGGTCGTCCAGGGGGATCGGGTCGGCCCCCAGGGCCACCCAGATCAGGGAGGCCCGCACCTGGCAGCCGAGGACCTCGAGCGGCCAGGCACCGCGATCGAACGGGTCGACGAAGTCCCCTTCCCGGGCGGCCGCCAGCAGCGTGCCGCCCAGGTCGTAGGTCCAGCCGTGGTAGGGGCACACCAGCCTGCGGCAGGCCACGCTTCCCTCCTGTGGGGAACGGAAGGCCACCGCCCGGTGGGGACAGCGGTTGCGGAAGGCCCGTACGCGGCCGTCGCTGCCGTGGCAGAGCAGCACGGGAAGACCGAGCAGCTCCAGCGCCCGCACATGGCCCAGCGGCAGATCGGCGGCGGCGGCGACGGGGTGCCAGAAGCGGGTGGCGTAGTGCTCGCGCTCGAGGGCGGCGATGGACGGCGAGCCGTAGAGCTCCGTCGGCAGAAAGGTGGCCCCGGTGGCGGTGTCCATGGAACGAACGGTGTGGGCAGGACGGAGTGATCCCTCAGAGCAGGGCGCCATCCAGGCTGCGCAGGCGGCTGGCGAGTTCCTCGCGCAATTCCAGGAAGGGCGGGGACACGCGCAGGTGGCGCAGGTCGGAGCGGTCGAGCTGGACGTCGACGCTGTGGACGATCCTGCCGGGGCGCGGCGCCATGATGTGCACGGTGCCGGCGAGCAGCAGCGCCTCCTCGATGTCGTGGGTGATCAGCAGGGCGGTGAGCCCTGTGCGCTTCCAGAGGTCGTGGAGGAACTCCTGCATCGATTCGCGGATCTGCAGATCCAGCGCCCCGAACGGTTCGTCCAGCAGCAGCACCTTCGGTTCGTTGGCCAGGGCCCGGGCGATGGCCACCCGCTGCTGCATGCCCCCGGAGAGTTCCCGCGGCAGCAGTCGGGCCGCATCCGCGAGCCCGACCACGTCGAGGAAGTAGGCGGTGCGTTCGCGGATCTCCGCCTTGTCTCGACCCTGGAGGGACAGGCCGAAGGCGACGTTCTGGGCCGCTGTGAGCCAGGGGTAGAGGCTGTACTTCTGGAACACCATGCCGCGGTCGGAGCCGGGGCGCTGGACCGGCACGCCATCGAGGTGGATGGTGCCCGCGCTGGGCCGCTCCAGACCGGCGATCAGGCGCATCACAGTGGACTTGCCGGACCCCGAACTGCCGACCAGGGCCATGAACTGGCCCGAGACCAGCTCGAAAGAGATGTTGTCGAGAACGAGCTTGCGATCACGCCCTTCGCCGAAACTCTTGGAAACCTGGGAGACCTGGAGATGCATGGGGTTCAGTTGGCCCAGGAGCAGGCCCGTCGCATCAGAAAGCGGAAACCCAGATCGATCATCAGGCCGATCAGACCGATCACGATCAGGCCGACGAAGATCTCATCGGTGCGCAGGAATCGCTGGGCTAGGCTGATGCGTTTACCCAGGCCCTCATTGGCGGCCACCAGTTCGGCGACGATCACCAGGTTCCAGGCGGAGGCCATGTTGATGCGGTAGGTGTCGAGCACCTGGGGAGCGATGTAGGGGGCCACCACCCGGGTGAGGATCGGCAGGCCCCGGCCCCCCAGGGTGAGGGCCGTTTCCACCAGTTCGGAGGGAACGAACTTCACCGCATCCATGATCATCAGGGCGTTGAAGAAGAAGGTGCCGATGAAGATCAGCATCACTTTCGGGAGTTCCTCAAGGCCGAAATAGATGATCAGCAGCGGGATGAAGGCCGGCGCCGGCATGTAGCGGATCAGCGCCATCAGGGGCTCCAGAAAGTGGCAGATGGTGCGGTTCGTGCCCATGGCGATGCCGATCGGCAGGGCCAGCCCTGCCGAGATCATGAAACCGATGAACACCCGCTTGATGCTGGCCGCCGCATCCGCCACCAGGATGCCCCGCTGGAACTGGTCGGTGCCCGCCATCCACACCGCTCCGGGGCCCGGCAGGAAGAGCTTGTCGACCATGCCGCTGGAGGTGACCAGCCACCACACCAGGAAGACGGTAAGGATGCCAAGCACCCCCAGGACCCAGGGGTGGCTGACGAAGCGGCGCAGGGCGGGGGACCGGGCCATGGTGCTCAACGGGCGTTGTCGACGAACTGGGAATTCAGCAGGTTGGTGAGGTCAGGCTTGGTCTTGGCCAGGCCCGTCTCCACCAGGAAGGCGCTGATCTGTTCGGCGGCAAAGGGAAGCGACAGCATCGTGGTGCCCGGCTTGAAGTTGCTGCGGTTTTCCTCGAGGGTCTGGATGGTGGTGCCGGCGTTGTACTCCTTGAATTCGGCTTCGCTGACTCCGGAGCGCTCCACCAGGATCGGCAGTGTGCCGGCCGGGTCGTCCTTGATTGTCTGCAGCGTGGCGAACCAGGCGTTGACGATCTTCTGGACCTTCTCGGGATTCTTGGCGACGAATTCCGTGCGGCAGACGAGCAGATCGCTGATTGCCCCGGGGTGATCCTTGGAGGTGGCCAGGGCCCGGCTGCCGGGGCGCTTCAGGGCCTGGGTGGTGAAGGGGGCATAGACGCCGGCCGCATCCACCTTGCCGGCCGCGAAGGCCGCGGCGGCGGCGCCGGTTTCGAGCGGTACGAAGGTGATGTCCTTGGCGGAGAGACCCGCCTCCTTGAGCACTTTCAGCAGCAGGAAATGGTCGACGGTGCCTTCCTCGGCCGCGACCTTCTTGCCCTTCAGATCGGGGATCGTCTTGATCTCCGCCGCAGCGATGATCTGGTCATTGCCCGTGGAGAAGTCGTTCTGGAGCACCACCTGGAGATCGGCCCCACCCGCCACGGAACTGATCGTGTCGTTGAGGGTCTGGCTGTTGCAGTCCAGCTGGCCGGCGTTGAGGGCGTTGATCGAATCCAGGTACCCGTCGAACCACTGCATGGAGGCCGCCACCCCCTGCTTCTCGAACAACCCCTTGACTTCGGTGACCTTCCAGGGGAACCAGCCCGGCCAGGCGCTGTAGCCGATTTTGACGGGCGCCTCCTGGCTGGCCGGCTGCTGGCAACCCGCCAGCAATCCTCCCCCGAGGGCGGCCATCAGGGCGAGGGCGACGGCCCGGCGTTGACGACGGAAAAAAGTGGCTTTCAACATCACAGGAATCGCGGAATGGAGTGGTGGCTGAGCAGATGGGGAAGGTCGCGTCTTTGGCGCGCTGCCGAATGGATGCCGGACTCGGCTCCGTGGGATTTTGGAGTGAAGGGATCTCGATGGAGAGGCTCAGAAAAACTCCAGATAACGATGCTGTTCCCATTCGGAAACCGCCGAGTGGTAGGACTCCCACTCTTCACGTTTGTAGGAGATAAAGGCGTTGAACATGGCATCACCGAATACGCTTTCAGCAAGTGGATCCGCCGCGAAGGCCTCCACCGCTTCCCCGAGGGTTCGGGGCAGCATGTTCAGGCCGCGTTCGGCCCGTTCCGCTGCGCTGAGTGTGTAGGCATTCACCAGGTTGGGGGCGCCGGGATCGCGTTGTTCGCGGATCCCTTCGAGGCCGGCGGCCAGCATCAGCGCCGCACCCAGGTACGGGTTGCAGGAGATGTCGGCCGCCCGGCATTCCACCCGACCACCGGGAGAGGGAATGCGCAGCATGTTGGTGCGGTTGTTGTTGCCGTAGCAGACGAACACCGGTGCCCAGGTGAACCCCGACATGCTCCCCTGGGCCACCAGCCGCTTGTAGCTGTTGACCGTCGGGGCGATCACCGCACAGATGGCGGGGGCGTGGCGGAGCACACCGGCGATGAAGTGCTCCGCCAGCTTGGTGACCTCCCCGGGGGTCGCTTCGGGCGTGGCGAACAGGTTCACCCCGGTCTGAAGGTCCGCCAGGGACATGTTGAAGTGGGCGCCGCTGCCGGTGCGGTCGCCGAAGGGTTTGGGCATGAAGGTCGCCAGCAGACCGTGCCGATGGGCGATCTCCTTGGCCATCAGCTTGAAGAAGGTGAGCCGGTCGGCCATGGTGAGGACGTCGGCGTAGTCGAAGTCGGTCTCGAACTGGCCGGGGCCGTCCTCGTGGTCGAAGGAATAGACCCCCCAGCCCAGGCCGTTCATCGCCTGCACCAACTCGTCCAGCCAGGGCAGGTTGTCGAGCAGGCCGCGCACGTCGTAGGCGGGTTTGTCGAGGGTGTCCCGGTCGCTGAAGGGGACCCAGCCGCCCGCCGCCCCCTTCTTCAGCACGAAGAACTCGGTCTCGATGCCGAGGTTGAAGCGGAAGCCCATGGCGGCGGCCTCCTGGCGTACCCGGCCGAGGATGTGGCGGCTGCAGGCGTCGAAGGGCCGGCCGTGCAGGTGCAGGTCGCTGGCGAACCAGGCCACCTCCGGCTGCCAGGGGAGCACGGTGGCGCTGGCGGGATCGGGAACCGCGGCCACCTCGTCGTCGCTCACCTCCTGGGGAACGCCGTCGAGGGCCGCCCCTGTGAACAGCTCGGAGCCGGCCATCATCTGGCCGAGGTGCTCGAGGGGAACGGCCTTGGCCTTGCTCACCCCGTGCAGGTCGACGAAGCTCGCCAGGGCGTAGCGGACGCCCTTCGCGCGCAGGTCGGCCTGCAGGGCCGTGGTGGCATCGGAGGCGGGATGCTGGTGACTCATCAGGCGTGCAACAGGGCGGGGGAGGACTGAACGGCCTGGCGCTGGGCGTCGAGCCAGTCGTGCCAGGCTTCGAAGCCCTCGCCGGTGGTGGCGGAGAGGCGGAACACGGCGGTGCGGGGGTTCACCTGGCGGATGTGGGCCTCGATCCGCTCCACATCCACCGGCAGGTGGGGCAGCAGATCCACCTTGGTGATCAGCACGCAGTCGGCCTCCCGGAACATCACCGGGTACTTGAGGGGCTTGTCGTCCCCCTCGGTGACGCTCAGGAGCGCCACCTTGCGGTGCTCACCGATGGCGAATTCGGCGGGACAGACCAGGTTGCCCACGTTCTCCACCCAGAGGATGTCGAGGCCGGCGGGATCGAGCCGCTGGCGGAGCAGCTTCAGGCCGCCGCTGACCATGGCGGCATCCAGGTGGCAGGCACGGCCGGTGGTGATCGGCACCACCGGAATCCCCACGGCCTCCAGTCGCTCGGCATCGAGCAGGGTGGTCATGTCGCCTTCCAGCACGGCCATGGCCCAGCGGCTGGCGAGGGCGGCGAGGCTGCGCTCCAGCAGGGAGGTCTTGCCGGCGCCGGGGCTGCTCATCACGTTGAGGCAGAGCAGGTTCCAGGCGTCGAAGTGCTCGCGGTTGTGCTCGGCCCGGTGCTGGTTGGCCGCCAGCAGGTTGATACCGAGGCTGTCTTCAAGGGGCATGTGCATGGCGGATCAGCGGGCGGCGGTGGGACGGGACACGGGGTTGGTCGGTGAGGGGGCGGACTCGAACCCGTAGGCGACCGAGCGGATCCGCAGCTCGCGGCCGCTGACGATCTCCTCCATCGGGTGGTGGCAGCAGGGGGAGCGGAAGCCCTCGGCGGGATCGGGGCTGTAGGTGGCCTGGCAACGGACGCAACGCCCCACCAGGGGCACCGACTCAATCACCAGCTCGGCGCCGTCGAGCCAGCTGCCCTTGACGGCATCGGCCCAGGTGACCACCAGCTGGTCGGGTTCCACGCAGGTGAAGGTGCCCACCTCGAGATGGACCCGATCCACCGCCGGCACCCGGGGAGCGTGCTGCTGCTTCCACTCGTTCATGGACAGCAGCAGGCAGCGCGTCATGTCGACTTCATGCATGGCCTATCTCCAGGCGCGGTCGACCTGCATGTTGCAGTCCTTGGAGAGCCAGGCCGGCACCGACTTGCGGGGCAGCTGGCCGCTCACCACCAGGTGAGCCATGGTGTCGCAGATGACCCGGGTGGCCATCAGGGAGGTCATGTCGCTGACGTCATACGGGGGGGAGACCTCCACCACTTCGAGGCCGCAGACCGGAACGTTGCGGACGATCAGCTCCAGCAGCTTGAGGGCTTCGCGGGGCAGCAGACCGCCGGGCTCGGGCCAGCCGGTGCCCGGCACGAAGCCGGCATCGATGCAGTCGATGTCGAAGGAGATGTAGACGCAGTCGGTGCCGTCGGTGGCCCGCTCGATGGCGTAGGCCGCCGCCGCCTCCAGGCCCATGTCGCAGATGTCGGTGACGGTGAGCACGTTGGTGCCCCGCTCGCGGCAGACCTTCACCCCTTCCCGCGGCACCTGCCAGCCGCCGATGCCCAGCTGCACCAGGTTTTCGGCCGGGGCATTGGCCATGTTGGTCGCATGGAACCACGGCGTGGTGTGCATGCGCTCGTCCAGGTCGGTCTCCTGGGTGTCGACGTGGCGATCGAAGTGGATGATGCCCACCTTCTTGTCGCCGAGGTGGCGGCAGACGCCCCGGACGGTGGGGAAACCGATCGAGTGGTCGCCGCCCAGGATGATCGGGAAGGCCCCGCTGGCGAACACGTGGGCGATGCCCTTGGAGATCTGATCGAAGCTCTTCTCGTTGTTGGCGGGGATGGTGAAGATGTCACCCACGTCGCAGAGGGTGATCTGCTCGCGCAGGTCGACCCCCATCTCGTAGTTGTAAGGGGTGTAGAGGGCCGAGATGCGCCGGATCCCCTGGGGGCCGAAGCGGGTGCCGGGGCGGTAGGTGGTGCCGCTGTCGTGGGGGACGCCCACCACCGCCACGTCGAATTCCCCCACCCGGTTTACGTCCTCGATGTAGGGCGCCTTCATGAAGGTGTTGATGCCCGCGAAGTGGGGCAGCTCCCCGCGGGAGAAGGTGGAGATGCGCCGATCGACGATGCTTTCTGCCGCCTCCAGGCCGTAACGATGGCCCTGGTCGACCTCCTGTTGCCAGCCGGTAAGGGGAAGGGCGGCCTCCTTCTCGAGGGCCCGGGCCCCTTCCGTGCCGGCCGGGGGGCGGCCCCGGCCGAAGGCTTCGGACGCATCGGCCTGGCTGCCGCTGGACGGATCATTCATTCGGACCTCTGGGCACGGTGGGGATGGGGCGGTCTCCCGGGCTTTTGTCCCTCCGTGCCACACACCGGTGAGAACAGGGTTCTCAAGCTCCGGTGGGTGCGCTTCTCTCGGACCAGGCATCCCTCAGGTGCCGGCAATGCCAGGAATGGCAGTGCCAGCCATGGGGGACCGGAACCCTAGAAGCAATATCCGCCTTGGGATCCTGAAGGCCCCCGGACGGGACGGCTGTGACGGTTGCTACGGGATCGGGGCGGTGGCTTCAGGAAGGACAGGGAAGACCGGCCGCCTTGCGGTTGGTCTCGCGGCGCAGCAGCAGAAAGAGATAGTCCGGATCCTTGTACTGGCTCGGCAGGCACTGGTGCAGCTGCTCGAGCCGGTGCCAGCAGACCGTGCGCTGGATCTTCTTGAGGGTCCGACCTTCCCGGACCAGCAGCCGCAGGGCCTTGCAGTACATCGAATAATTGGCCTCCAGTTCACCGATGGTGACTTTCGGGATCGTGACCTTCGGCAGGGACGCTGGAAGCGATCGGGCGGTCATCGGGCATCCTTCGGGGCAGGCCCCGCAGAGATCTCCCCACTGTCGTCCATGGGCGGCCGGGGCGCGCCCCCCATCCGGGGACATTCCCGCCCCGGTCCTCCCATGGACGCAGGGGGCCGCCATGGGGGTTTGCTGACCCTGACGGCACAGGGGGGTGGCGGACCTTCCGATTCAGTTAAGGTTTGGTCAGCAGACGAAGGCCTGACATGTCCGAAGACCATCCCGTGATGAATGCGCTTCTGCAGCAGCTCCGCTCCCTCAATGAGCAGTACAACGATCTGCCCAACGAGCTCAACCGCTACCGCGTCGTCCGCCAGGAGCAGCTGATCGCCCAGTGGGCCCCAGGCGTCAGCGTCGCCGGCTGAGCCCTCCCCCCTGTTGATGCCTCACCCGTGAGGTGATGAACAAGAACCATCCCGTGTACCACTCCCTCGTCGCCAGGCTGGAGAGCCTGCGGGAACAGTACCGGCAGCATCCCAGCGAGCGGAACCGCTACCGGCTGGTGCGCCAGGAACAGCTGATCGCCCAGTGGGTGGCCGCCTCCGATCTGCCGGCGACCGCCTCCTTCCCGCCCATGGGGGTTGCGCCGACAGCGGCGACAACATGAAGAAAATCCCAGGCTTTGCTGTCGGGTACCCATTGCTGCTCCTGGGGTGCCGTTGATCGGCTATTGCAGAGGCAGCACACCCCGCTGCGGCATGGGCAAAAAGGAAAAAGGTGGTCTCAAGGTCAAGACCCTGAAGATCAAGGCCTCGAAGAAGAAGGAATCCGGAGGCAGGCGCAGTTCGGACAGTGTCTCCGGCAACGGCGTCGGCTCCACAGGTGTCTGCGAGTCGGATCTCTACAGGCCCTCGCCGATCTTCGACGACCTCTCCAACCATTCCGAGGGACGTCCCCCCAAGCTGGATCGCAAGTTCTATGAGAAGGAGCTGGCCCGGCTTCAGGTGGAGCTGGTCAAGATGCAGTACTGGGTGAAGCATGTGGGCTACCGCATGATCCTGCTGTTCGAGGGCCGCGACGCCGCCGGCAAGGGCGGCACCATCAAGCGCATCACCGAGCCCCTCAACCCGCGGGGCTGCAACGTGGTGGCCCTCGGTACCCCTTCGGACCAGCAGAAGACCCAGTGGTACTTCCAGCGCTACGTCGAGAATTTCCCCTCCGCTGGGGAGATCGTCCTGTTCGACCGCAGCTGGTACAACCGGGCCGGCGTCGAGAAGGTGATGGGCTTCTGCACGACGGAGCAGGTGGATGAATTCATGCTCTCCTGCCCGGAATTCGAGCGCATGCTGGTGCGCAGCGGCATCACCCTGATTAAGTACTGGTTCTCCGTCAGCGATGACGAGCAGGAGGCCCGATTCCGCTCCCGCCTCGAGGACCCGGCCCGTCGCTGGAAGCTGAGCCCCATGGACCTGGAATCCCGGGACCGCTGGGTGGAGTTCTCCCGGGCCAAGGACGAGATGTTCGCCCATACCAACATTCCGGAGGCTCCCTGGTTCACCGTCGAGGCCAATGACAAGCGCCGGGCCAGGCTCAACTGCATCCGCCACCTGCTCAGCAAGGTCCCCTATGAGGACATGACACCCAAGGCGATCGAATTGCCCCCCCGCAAGAGCGGTGCCGACTACCAGCGTCCGCCGATGAACGAGCAGTTCTTCGTGCCCAACGCCTACCCCTGAGGCCCCTCGCCCAGCCAGCCGCGGCCCCCGAGCAGCTCCAGCCAGATCAGCACCACCAGCCCGTGGATCAGCACGGGCGGCCAGATGGACCCGGTGAGGTCGTAGGCCATCACGCAGGTCAGCCCCAGCAGGCCGGCCAGGAGCAGGAAGCGGCCGTCGTCGAAGAGCTTCCGGCCCTGGCGGTACCAGAGCCGGCCCGCCAGCGGATGCCAGGCGACGAACAGCCCCACGCTCAGGGCCCCCCAGGCGACGGTGGCCGCCAGGCCCAGACCTTCCAGGGGGTGGGGCAGCAGTGCGGCCCGGAACAGGGTCTCCTCGACCAGGGCCGGGGACAGCAGCAGGGCAGGGGCCCGGCGCAGCAGCAGCCATGGCCGCACCGCTGAAGCCGCCGCCGGCAGGAAGCCGCTGCGGCGCCCCAGCGGCAGGGCGATGGCGGCATAGACCCCCAGCAGCAGGGCCGCAAGGGCCAGGCCGCCTCCGCCGAGGGGCGTGAAGAAGGCATCCATCAGCCGGGGCAGGGCCAGCCCCACCACAGGCAGCTGACCGAGGAGCTGGGTCGGCGCCAGGGGGGCCAGACGCCGGTCGGTGCCCGGAAGCTGGTTGGTGCGCAGGACATGGAGCGCATCCCCGTGGCGCAGGAACACCAGGGCCATCTCGTCGTGGGCACGGCGGGGCAGCATCGAGCGCCAGCTGAGCAGGCCATCCCAGAGGCTGGGGCTGGCCCTGAAGCGGTCCGGTGCATCACCCGGGCGGTCCATCAGCGCAGCGTTGTGGCGCCAGTCGGCGCGGACCATGCCGAAGGGGGTCAGCAGGGCATCGAGGGAGCGGGCCAGGGAGGCGAGCCGGGGCAGTTCGGTGCCGTCGAGCTCGCGGCGGCGGCGGCGCAGCTGGTCGATGGCGATCCAGAGGGCCTGGCTGGAATCCTGCACACAGGAGATGGCCGGGGACACCAGCGAGACGCCGCCGCCGTCGCCGCTGCGGTAGCGGGCCATCAGCACCTCCGCCTGGATCGCCAGTTCGTCCAGCAGCAGGGGGTCGGTGCGCACCAGCACGTCCGAGATCGGCCGCGTCCCGATCCAGCCCCGCTGCAGGTTGCCGGTGTAGGCGCTCCAGTCCTGGCTGCCCGAGACGATGCCGTTGGGATTGTTGGCGTAGATCTGGTGGTAGCGCAGGTCGAAGCGGGGCTCGCCGGTGAAGGGATCGATCACCACCCGGGCGGCACCGAAGGCGAAATGGCCCGTCACCGTGAAGCCGCTGATGGGCTCGCCATCGGGCCCGCCGATGCCGCCGAAGTTGTGGATCAACAGGGAACGGTCGCCGGCCTGCCAGGGGGCGTGCTCCCCATCGGGATCCAGGCCCACCCGGCTGAAGCGGCCGCGTTGGGTCTGGCCGTGGCTCCAGTTGCTCCGACTGATCGCGTTCAGGCCGGCGGCGGTGCCCCGCAGCACCCGGTCGCTCTCCAGACGGGTGAGGCGGCGGGGTTCCAGGGCCTGGGCGGTGAAGGTCCCTTCGCTGTCCGGGGCGCCGTAGAGGTACCAGCCGTCCCCGCCGACGGGGGACCCCAGCAGGCCCTGGGGGTCGAAGAAGCGCCGGCCATGGCGATCGGGGGGCTGGCGGGGCAGTCGCACCGTCTCGATCGCACCGCCGAAGTCCCCCCGGTCCCGGTCGTAGTGCTGCACCCGGAAGCGCTCCGGGTCGGCAGGGTCGCGGGAGAGCAGCCGCACCAGAGCCACCCAGCGCCCCGTGCTTTGCAGGGGCGGGCGACCGATCCGCAGCACGGTGTCCCCGTCCCGCCGCTCGAGCTCCACCTCCTCGAGCGCCACGGTGATGTCGTCATGGGGATGGGCCCCCGCCAGGGTCTGCAGCGGGCCGACGTCGTTGCGGCCGTCGAGACGGGTGGGCACCACATTGCCCTGCTGCGCCGCCAGCCGGGCCTGGGACCCGAGCCGCACCGGCGTGCTCACCTTGCCCACCAGGGCCCGCAGCATCGGCGCGTCCCGCCAGCCCAGCCGCAGGCGCTGGCCGACCAGGGCCTCCTGGCCCGCCGGGGCCTGCTCCAGCTCCAGCCACACCCAGTCGCCGCCCCCCGGGATCACGTCGGCCGCTTCGGGGAGGATCAGGCGCCCGAACCAGTCGCCGTGGGGGCGGTAGAGGGCCGGATCCGGCCGTCGCGCCAGCGGATAGTGCTCCGGTCGGTTGAAGGGGGCCTGCCAGGCCAGGTCGTAGCTGGTGGGTTGCGGGGACGGCGGCGCGCCCAGGGCACCCCTGGCCAGGGGCAGGGCCAGCAGCGCCAGGGCCAGCGCGGTCAACAGAAGCGGCAGCCGGCGGCGGCGGTCGGGGCGAGGCCGCCCGGGCATGACAGGGGCTGGCGGCATGGGGTCCTATCCGCCGCTTTCGCGGTGGATCGCCAGGGCCGCCAGCACGCCGCCGGCGAAACCGGAGGCATGGCCGATCCAGCTCACCCCCGGGGGAGACAGGAACGGCAGCAGGCTGGGCAGCGCCCCGCCGTAGGCGAACAGCGCGGTGAGGGACAGCAGGATCGAGAGGGGGCGGCGCTCCAGCCAGCCGATCAGCAGCAGGTAGCCCAGGAGTCCGTAGATGACCCCGGAAAGGCCGTGGCTGGCCTGGTGCCAGAACAGCCAGACCGGGATGGCCATGGCGTAGACCCCCAGCCACACCGCTAGATAGTCACCCCGGCTCTTGGCCAGCACCAGCCAGGACAGGGGCAGGAACCAGAGGCTGTTGCTGATCAGGTGTCCGAAGCCTCCATGGCTGAAGGGGGCGGTGAGCACCCCGAGGAAGGGGCCCCCCGGCACCATCGGCAGGTTCCAGCGACCCCCGAAGACGACCTGGTCGATGATCTCCTGCACCCAGGGCACCGCCAGGATCAGCACGGGCAGCACGGCCATTCCCTTGAGGCGGGACAAGCTGCGGTCGAGCCGCTGGGCAAGGGAACCGGCCATGGCCGCAGGCGAACGGGCAGTGCGTGTCGGCCTGTCCTAGCTCCCCAGCGGACCGCTCAGCAGCCACCACCACAGCGGAACCGAGACCAGGGCCAGGGCGGTGCTCCAGAGCACCAGCATCCCCACCGCCTCGACAGCCTGCCGCCGCCCGGCCGCGGCCGCTTCCGTTGGCCCGGCAGCGGCCGCTTCGGTGAGCAGCAGCACCGAGATGGCCGTGGGGGCCGCCGCCTGCAGCACCACGGCGTCCCGCAAGGGGGAGGGCAGGTCCAGCAGGCCGGCCAGCAGCAGCATGGCCGCCGGCAGCACCAGGAGCTTGCCCAGCAGGGGCGCCATCAGGGCGGATGCCCCGGCCGGGCTGTCAGCGCC
>NZ_JAYGHZ010000248.1:0-501 GCF_034931285.1 Synechococcus sp. BA-120 BA3 | reverse complement strand
GGGCAGGCCCGCCCCCGCCCGCTTCTATTCCCAGCGCCCCACCCCGAGCTACGGCGCCAGCTTCCGCCTCGAGCAGCTGGGGCCGCCGCCCCTGCTGGCGGATCTGGCGCTGCCCGCCCCATCGGCCCTGGCTAAGCAGGAGGTACTGCCCGCCTCCCGCCAGCCCATGGCCGCCCCCTTCCAGTCCCCCCACTTCGCCGTCGTGCGCACGGAGGACGGCTGGATCCTCGAGGCCCGCGTCACCAAGGATCTCGACGGCGACTGGCTGCTGAGTCGCCACGAGCTGGAGGAGCTGCACGGGCTCCTGGAACAGGTGATCGCCTCCTGACCCCCGCCCCTCCCCCCGATCCGGTGGTCCCGGACCAGGTGTCGACCGCCCAGACCCCGGGCCGCCTGCTCAGCGTGCTGGGGGTGAGCTTCGGCATCGCCGGAGCGGTGGGGGGCACCATCGGCGCCGCCACGGCAGGTTCCTCGCCCATGCGGCGCAGCCAGCGGTAGTGG
>NZ_JAYGHZ010000247.1:0-509 GCF_034931285.1 Synechococcus sp. BA-120 BA3 | reverse complement strand
GCAGCCGGTTGCTGATCCTGCGGGGTGACCCGGCTGCCCTGGTGCCCCTGGCGGCCCGGGCGGCGGGGGCCGCGGTGGTGGCCTGGAACCGGGAGGTGGAGCCCTACGGCCGCGAGCGCGACCGGCAGGTGGCGGCGGCGCTGCAGGGCCAGGGCACCCGGGTGCTGGTGGACTGGGACCAGCTGCTGGTGGCGCCGGAGGCGATCCGCACCGGCGCCGGGGAGCCCTACCGGGTCTACGGCCCGTTCCTGCGCAACTGGCGCCGCCAGGTGGAGGACCGCGCCACCCTGGGGGCCGCCTCGGCCGGCGCCCTGGAGCCGGTGGCGGCGCCGAGCGCACTGCTGGATCTGGACCCCGCCACCCTGCCGGCGGAGCGCGCCACCCTGTGGGAGGCCCTGCCCAGGCTGGAGGCCGTGCCCAGCGCGGAGGAGCTGGGCTTCCATTTCAGCGGCGCCGATCTCTGCCCCTGCCGCCCCGGCGAGGCGGCCGCCCTGGCCCAGCTGCAGGCC
>NZ_JAYGHZ010000246.1:0-513 GCF_034931285.1 Synechococcus sp. BA-120 BA3 | reverse complement strand
GAGCAGCAGGGTGGGGGGCAGGGGCCGGCCGGCGCTCAGGGGTGCCAGGGGGCTGGCGGCGTCGTAGTAGGCGGCCACCGAGGCGAAGCCCCAGCGTGGGGCGGTGATGGCCGCATCGAAGGCCCGGATCGTGCGGGCCCGAGCGGGCCCCGCCAGCGCCCGGCGTTCGGCCTCCTGCAGTCCGCCCGGATCGGCCAGGGTCTGCTCCCGCAGGCGCTGCATCAGCCAGCGCTGGTACACCCGGTTGCGGCGGCGCTCGAACTGGACGGCGCAGGCATGGAGCTCAAGCGGGCTGCTGACGCAGACCAGGCCATCGAAGGCCAGGCCGGCCAGGCTGCCGTTGAGCAGCACGGTGCCCCCCAGGGAGATGCCGGCGCCGAACAGGGGCCGGCCAGCGGCCAGCTGCCGCGCCAGGGCCACGGCGGGACGCAGATCCTCACTGCAGCAGGCGCAGTAGGTGCCCCGGGCCAGGGGCCGGCCCCGGCCGGCCCCCCGCAGGTTGAGCCGCAGCAC
>NZ_JAYGHZ010000245.1:0-515 GCF_034931285.1 Synechococcus sp. BA-120 BA3 | reverse complement strand
GCTCCACGGCCCCGCCGCCGCCGCTCCCCTGGCGTTTCCCTGGTCCTATGGCCCCTGGGTGCTGGTGCTGCGCAGCCGGCCCGATCTGGCCCGGCGTCGCGCCGAAGGCTGGGAGCTGCTGCTCGACCCCAGCCTGGCCGGTCGGTTGGTGCTGCCCTCCTCCCCCCGGGTGACGATCGCCCTGGTCGGGGAGGACCCGGAGCGCCTGCGGCGGCTGCGGCGCGCGGCCCTGGCCTACGACGACCGTGACGGACTCAGCCTGCTGCTCACCGGTGAGGCCGAGGCCGCCGTGCTGCCCCGCCAGCGGGTGGTGGGCCTGCTGCGGCGGGATCCCCGGCTGCAGGTGCTGCTGCCCGAGAGCGGCGCCCCCCTGACCTGGAACCTGCTGCTGCGGCCGGCCGGCCCCCATCCGGAGCCGCCCCTGGAGTGGCTGGGGGAGGCTCTGGAGGCCCCCCTGCTGCCGGCCCTGCTGGCGGGCGGCTGGGTGCCGCCCCTGCCCAGGGACCAGCTGCAGC
>NZ_JAYGHZ010000244.1:0-551 GCF_034931285.1 Synechococcus sp. BA-120 BA3 | reverse complement strand
CGGTCGAACAGCGGCGGCAGCGGAGGCAGGGAGGGCAGTCGCACCGGGGGCGGCGCAGGCGGATGCCCAGAATGCCCCGGACGCCGTCCCCCGGCCATTGGCCCGACTCCCGCTGCTGCTGTCCCTCTCCTGCCTGGGCACCGGCCTAGCGCTGGTGGGGGGCCGGGCCCTGCTGGCACGCCAGCCGGCGCTCACCCCCGCCACCACCACCGACCGGCTGGAGTGGCTGCAGCACTGGGATGCCGATCCCTGGCGGCGCCGGGAGGCCAGCCTGCTGCTGGCGGCCCGCAGCAAGGATCCCCAGCAGCAGCGCCAGTGGCTGCGGGGCCAGGGCTGGGGTCCCGATCCCCTGGCCGCCCTGGTGCTGAAGCAGGACGCCCTGGCCGCCGCGGCCCTCGATCGCCCCGAAACCGCCCAGGCCCTGTGGCGCCAGCTGCAGCGGCGCTTCCCGGGCGATCCGGCCAGCGCCGATGCCCTCTACGCCCTCGGTGGCGACAGCCCTGATAAGCGCCGGCAACTGCTGCAGCGCTTCCCGGCCCACCCCGCCGCCC
>NZ_JAYGHZ010000243.1:0-553 GCF_034931285.1 Synechococcus sp. BA-120 BA3 | reverse complement strand
ATGTAACGCTCGGCGTTGAGCACATCCTTGCGGGCTTCCGAGGCTGCGGCACTGGTGGAGGCCTGCTGCTGCACCTGATCCAGCCGGAACAGCACTTGCCCGGGCTTGACACGCTGACCTTCCTGCATCGGCATCGCCACGATGCGCCCGTCGATTTCGGCGGCGAGCTTCACCTCGCGGATGGCCTCGAGGGTGCTCTGATACTCAGCGGAATCCTCGAACAGCTGGGAACGCGGTGAAACCAGCTTCACCGCAGGCGGTGGAGGGGCCGCTGGTTCAGTCCGACCGCAGCCTGCCTGGGACCCCAGAACAGCAAGCGTGGTGATCGCCAGGAGGCTCAGGCGGGGCCGCAAGAGGCTGGTCACAAGATGCGCCAAGGCTGACGCAGCTCGGACTCTCTGTCCATGGCCGCGGCTGAATCCGTTGAGAGGAGAACACCCGTCACGGCCGTTCCCGAGGGTGGCCTCCGCGCAAGACGGGTTTGCGGTAAGCAGGATCCGGATTGGTGACCTGCAGCTGACGCACCGTTTCGATCGCCATGCCCGCCAGGGTG
>NZ_JAYGHZ010000242.1:0-554 GCF_034931285.1 Synechococcus sp. BA-120 BA3 | reverse complement strand
GAGCTGAGCGCCGCCCTGGCGGTGCCGGTGATCGGCATCGGCGCCGGGGACGGCTGCGACGGCCAGGTGCGGGTGACGGCCGACCTGCTGGGGCTCACGGCCCGCCAGCCCCCCTTCAGCCCGCCCCTGATGCAGGGCCGGGCCCTGGCGGTGGAGGTGCTGGGCCGCTGGGTCAGGGAACAGGGGCCAGGTGCGCCTGGGGCGAGGGCCGTTCCAGCTCCTGCCACCAGGCCAGCATCTCCCGCAGCACCCCATTGCTGAGGGCCAGCCCCTCCGGATCCGCCAGGCGCCAGCGCGGGCCCTCGACGCGCAGCAGGCCGCGCCGCTCGTAGTCCCCGAGCCGTCGCCGCAGCCCGTCGAGGAGCGAGGGCGCCAGGCGCTCCTGGCGGGCGAGGCGCTCCAGGTTCACCCCCTCCCTGCAGCGCAGGCCCACCATCAGCCGCTCATCGAAGGGCAGGCCCTCTCCGGCGGCCGTCCCGTCGGTCCCCTCGGATGGCTCCGCCCCGGCGACCCGCGCCGCCAGCATCTCCGCGTAGCCGGCACGGGTGCGGGGG
>NZ_JAYGHZ010000241.1:0-560 GCF_034931285.1 Synechococcus sp. BA-120 BA3 | reverse complement strand
AGGTGGGCGCGGCCGCCGGTGGCTGGCTGGCGGCTCCGCCTTCCGCCTGGCTGCTCCCCACCGGCGAGGCGATGCTCGACGGCCTGGAGCGGAGGCTCGCTGCTGCCGAAGGCACACCCACATTCAAGTGGAAGGTGGCGGCGGCGGCCGATGGGCTGGAGCGGCGCCTGCTGGAGGTGCTGCTGGAGCGCCTGCCGGCCCACGGTCGCCTGCGGCTCGATGCCAATGGCGGCTGGGACCGGGCCACCGCCGCCGCCTGGGCGGAGCGGCTGGGGCAGGAGCCGCGGCTGCAGTGGCTGGAGCAGCCCCTGGCCCCGGGCGACCAGGAGGGCCTCGAGGCGCTGGCCCTGGGGATTCCGGTGGCCCTGGATGAATCCCTGCGGCAGCGGCCCGAGCTGCGGCAGGGCTGGGCGGGCTGGCAGGTGCGGCGACCGTCCCAGGACGGGGATCCCCGGCCCCTGCTGGCCGAGCTGGGCCGGGGGGTGCCCCGGCTGATGGTGAGCACCGGCTTCGAGACCGGCATCGGTGCCCGCTGGACGGCCCACCTGGCGGCCCTGCAG
>NZ_JAYGHZ010000240.1:0-562 GCF_034931285.1 Synechococcus sp. BA-120 BA3 | reverse complement strand
GCGGCGAAGCGGGCCAGGGAGGCGGCCGGGGGCTGGGGCCAGGTGGGGCACCAGGAGCGCCGCAGCGGTCCGATCGCCCGGGCCAGGCCGACCAGCAGCAGCGGGGGGACGGGCAGGCTGGCCACCAGCATCACCGGCACGAAGAACCACCACGGCTGCAGGTGGCGGTTCACCACCTCCGTGAAGCGCTGGAGATTGTGGTAACCGAAGAAGCTGTCCCAGAAGGGACGGCCCTCGCTGTAGAGGGCCAGCAGGTACCAGGGGGCCGCCACCAAGGCGGTGAGCGCCAGGCCCCGCAGCGGCCGCAGCCGCCGCCACAGCCCGGCGACGTCGGCCTGGAGCCAGCCGAACAGCAGCAGGGTGAGGCCCAGGAGCACCACCGCCACCGGCCCCTTGGCCAGCACGGCCAGCCCGAGCACGGGCCACGGCAGCCACCAGCGTCGGCCTGGGTCGGCGTAGGCCTGCCAGCAGAGCAGCAGCGCCAGGGCCACCAGGCCGCTGAACAGGGAATCGCTCACCGCCGTGCGCCCCCAGGCGAGCACCAGGGGGGAGAGGCCGAAGG
>NZ_JAYGHZ010000239.1:0-567 GCF_034931285.1 Synechococcus sp. BA-120 BA3 | reverse complement strand
GCTCGCCAACCTGATCACCGACCGGATCATCCCTCGGCTGGTGCCGGAGATCGAGATCCTGCCTTAGCGGCAGACGCAGGTGCTGGCCCTGCAGGTGTACCCCAGCCCGAGCCGCCCCCATCACCTGATCCGCGAGGGTCCTGCCGCAGGCGTGTATGTGCGGGTGGGCTCCACCAACCGCCGCGCCGATGCTGAGCTGATCGAGGAACTGCAGCGTTTCTCCCGAGGCGAGGGCTTCGACGAGCAGCCCTTGCCGGGGCTCAGCTCGGAAGCGATTGACTTCCGAGCGGCTTCCGAGTCGTTCGCACCTTTCCGCGAACTCCGCCGCCGCGATCTGGAGACCCTGCGGCTCGTGGGCGACCACTAGGGGAAGACGGTGCCGACCGTGGGCGGCATGATCCTCTTCGGCCATGATCGCGAGCGGCAATTTCCCGATGCCTGGATCCAGGCCGGGCGCTTCGCCGGCAGCGACAAGAGCCGCATCCTGGATCGGATCGAGATCCACTCCTTCCCAGTGCAGGCCGTGGAGGAAGTGATTGCCTTCGTGCAGAAGCATTCCTGGCATGG
>NZ_JAYGHZ010000238.1:0-575 GCF_034931285.1 Synechococcus sp. BA-120 BA3 | reverse complement strand
GGCCGGTGCTGGCCCTCAGCCCGAGGGATCGGGCCACGCTGCGATGGCTGTACGAGCAGCCCACCGACTTCGGCCGGCCCCTGCCGGCGGCAGCGACCCCGCCACCGGTCCCGGCGCCCAGCCGCTGAAGCCGCTCTCAGGCCTGTGGGGCGTCTTCGGGGGGGGAGGGCCGCTGGGACGGGTGCCGGTGGTGGTAGGGCACGAAGCCGAGGCCGTAGATCTGCTCGAGCCGGGAGGGGCTGAGGGCGTGGTCGGGGGTGCCGTGGCAGCGGAGGCTGCGGTTGAGGCAGAGCACGCCGTCGCAGGTGCGGCGGACCATCTCCAGATCGTGGGAGACCTGCAGGATCGTCCAGCCCTCGCTGCGGCGCAGCTGGTAGAGGAGGGTGTGGAACTGCTCGGCGGCGCGGGCATCGAGGCCGGCCTGGGCCTCGTCGAGCACCAGCAGGCGACGGGGGCGCACCACGCAGGAGGCCAGCAGCACCCGCTTGAGCTGGCCACCGGAGAGCTCCGAAAGCAGCCGGTCGGCCAGGTCGGCGCAGAGGGTCTTGCGCAGGGCGGCGCGGACGGCGCTGCGG
>NZ_JAYGHZ010000237.1:0-577 GCF_034931285.1 Synechococcus sp. BA-120 BA3 | reverse complement strand
AGCCAGGGCGGCCAGCCGCGGGGTGGCATCGGCGCTGCCGCCATCCACCACCAGCACCTCCCGAACCAGGGCGGGTGCCGTGGCCAGATCGGCGAGCAGCGCCGGCAGGCCCTGGGCCTCGTCACGGGCGGCGATCACCACGCTCAGGGGCGGGATCATCGCCAGCGGTCCAGGTCGACGGGGCGGTCAAGATCGTGGCGCTCCGCCAGCAGGGCCGTGCGCAGGCCCGCCCGCCGGGCCAGTTGGAGGGTCTGCTCCAGCACCCGGTCGCTGCCCCAGTCGATACCGCTGAACAGCTGGGGCGTCGCCCGGCGCCGGCCGATCAGCCAGTAGCCCCCGTCGCCGGCGGGACCCAGCACCAGGGCGCTGTGCTCAAGCGCCCGGAAGGCGGCCAGCAGGTCGTCGGCCGCCAGCTCCGGCAGGTCGCTGCCGATCAGCACCACCGCGGCGGCCCCCTCCCGCCAGCCGCGCCGCATCTGACGCTGCATGCGCAGGCCGAGGCTGCCCGACCCCTGGTCCACCACCCGGTCGACCCCGAGCCGGCGTCCCCAGCGGCCCGCAGCCCCGGGACCCAGGC
>NZ_JAYGHZ010000236.1:0-585 GCF_034931285.1 Synechococcus sp. BA-120 BA3 | reverse complement strand
GCTCCACGACCAGCGCCTCGATGCGGGGCTGGAGGAGGCCCTGGAGCGGGCCGGGGGCCTGGCGGTGACGGCGCTGGCGTTGCGGGAGGAGGCCGTGGCCCGCTTCACCGACCCGGGCCACCTGGAGGCCCTGGGCAGTGTCCAGCTCTGCTGCGAGCGGCTGCAGCAGCTGCCGGAACGGCTGCGGGAACGGCGGCCCCTGCTGGAATCCGGTGGCGGGCAGCGCCTCGATCCGGAGGACCTGGCCCGCCGCCTGGCGCGGGAGGAGAAGGCCCTGCAGCGGGAAGCGGAGGGTCCCCTGCGCCACGAGCGGCGGCGGCTGGTGGATCAGCTGCGCCGCAACCTGCATGCGGCGCGTCAGGGCATGGACGAACGGGAGGCCCGCCTGCTGGCCCTGGCCACCCGGCTGGAGGCCATCGATGGCGGCCTGCAGCAGCTGCGCCGCCAGATCGACCACCAGTGGCCCAGCACCGAAGCCAGCGACGCCGCCATGGCGACGGCGATCGAGCCGCTCGATGAGGCCCTTGATCAGATCGAGCGTTCCCTCGACGCCGGCACCGCCTGAGGCCCCAGCAGGGGCCCGCC
>NZ_JAYGHZ010000235.1:0-587 GCF_034931285.1 Synechococcus sp. BA-120 BA3 | reverse complement strand
CGGGACCGGAGCCGCCGTGGCCACCGGAGCCGCCGCGGATCGGCTGGAGGAGCGGCGGCTGGGCACCGCCACGGTCACCAGCTCGGAAGGGACGGCCGTGGGCAGGGGTTCGAACGGGGCAGGGGTGATCTCGAGGATGGGGATCGCCTCCGGCACCGGGGAGTCGAAGGACCCGGAGCGAACGGGGGATTCGGCAGCTTCGGGCGCGTCGGCCATGCCGTTGGCGTCGGCCATGCCGTTGCGGCCCTCACCGCCGCGGCCACGCCGCCGGCGGCGGGAGCCGCTGGCGGCCAGCTGCTGACGGGCTTCCTCCAGCACCGCCTCCGGGTCGGCGTCGGGGCGCACCACACGCACCATCAGGCTGTCGCCACTGGGTACCGGATCCAGCAGCAGGGCCGGACTCAGCCCCATCCAGCCATAGACCAGCTCCTGCTCAGGGTCCATCGGCACGGCCAGCACCTCGGGCTCCTGGCGGCGCTGGGGAGCGTCGCTGGCGGGGTTCTCCTGGGCCGCCGGCAGAACGGCACTGCCGTTGCCGCCGCCCTCGGCATAGCCGCCCAGGGAGGGGGTCTCGGCCCCGTCGGAGC
>NZ_JAYGHZ010000234.1:0-601 GCF_034931285.1 Synechococcus sp. BA-120 BA3 | reverse complement strand
AACAGGAAGTGGTCGAGGGGGGCCTGGCGGGGCAGGGCCCCGGGCTCCAGGGTGTAGCGGAAGGGCTGGCTGCGGAACCAGCCGCTGGCGGCATCCAGCCGCTCCCGGTCACTGCCGAGGCGCCGCCAGCCGGCGGCCAGGGCCTCCAGCCGCGGGTTCTCGCCCAGCGGCAGCAGCAGGTCGACGGGGCCGGGGGGGGCGGTGCGCCAGCCGGGCTGATCCGCCTTCTGTGTCAGGGCATAGACGCGTCGCTGGCTGCCCGGGGCCCGGTTCAGCAGTTCGCCGCTGCGCTGCAGGTTCAGGTCGGCGGACAGGGGCCGGCCGGAGCCGCTCCAGGGCACCGCCGCCAGGCCGTGTGGCAAACCGCAGCAACTGAAACAAGGGGCGTTCGGCACGGCGCAAACAACACAGACCTGCTGACCAACACCCGCAGCAATGAAACACCACTTGAATTGCCCAAAGCCGGCGAACTGGAAGACATGCTGGCCGATTACCGCGCCACAGGTTCAAGCCTGGAACACCACCCTATTTCATTTTTGCGCAAGCAACTGGCACCGTACAAAATAAGGCAGGTTGAAGAATTGCGCACTTACCCCAACGG
>NZ_JAYGHZ010000233.1:0-608 GCF_034931285.1 Synechococcus sp. BA-120 BA3 | reverse complement strand
CCGCCCTGCCGGGCGACAGCTTCGGTCTGCCGCCGGACGGCGGCCAGGCCCTGCTGCGGCTGAGCTACGGCATGCTCGACGCCGGCGCCCTGGCGGAGGCCCTGGAGCGGCTGTTCGGGGCGTTGGCGGCACTGCGGCCCACCGCCGACTGATCCTTCTCAGGATTTGGTTCCGGCGGCACGGCTGTCCCCGGCGGCACGGCTGTCCCCGGTGCCACGGCTGTCTACGGCGCCACGGCTGTCGACGGCGGCCGCCAGCAGCCAGAGCGTGGCCCCGTCCGGCCACAGCACCAGCATCTTGCCGCCCGCCAGCACGGCGAGGGGATCGCTGAACGTCATCGCTGAGCTGCGGGCTTTGGCAAGCGGCAGCCGCCGCCATTCCATTCCCTCCGGAGCGGCGGCCATGCCGGCGGGGAGCTCCCGGCTGGGCGTCGCCTGCTCCCACAGCGTCGCAACGGCGCTGGCCTCGGCCGTCTCGAGCGGCCTGGCCTGCAGGGCCAGGGCCAGCATCCGGCTGGTCGCCGCCAGCTCCCCGCCCGGCTTCGTGCCGGTGCGTTCCTGGTCCGCTCCCGGTGGCGTCGGGGTGGCGGCCGCCGCCCGTTCCCGGGC
>NZ_JAYGHZ010000232.1:0-639 GCF_034931285.1 Synechococcus sp. BA-120 BA3 | reverse complement strand
GGGGGGCCTGGCCCCGCAGCGTCGCCGTGACCGGGGTGTGCAGATGCACCAGGGAGCCGTGGCGGGCCAGCCGCGGCCGCCGCGGCCGCCGCGGATCGAGGCCCGCCTTCTGCAGCACGGCGGTGATCGTCTCCACCACCAGCTCGTGTTCGTGCCGGTCCTTGCGCGACTGGAGCAGGTCGTCGGCCGGCTCCCCCAGCGGCGCGGTGCCGGCCAGGGCATCGCTGCGCAGCTGGCCCTGCCGCAGGGTGAGCAGCCGTTCCGGCGAGGCCCCCACCAGCGCTTCCCGCTCCGAGCGCTGCCAGAGGAAGCGGCAGCTGCCGGGCTGGCTGCGGCGCAGGTGCGACAGCAGGCTGAGGGGATCGAGGGGACCATCGAGCACCAGCTGCTGGCGCACCGCCAGCACCAGCTTCTGCAGCTCGCCCCGCTCCACCAGCTCCAGGGCCCGGTCGAGGGCGGAGCGGTAACCCGCATGCCAGTGGGAGCCATGGGCGATGCCCACCGGCGGGCCGTGGGCGACGGTGCCGGAAGGGCCGCGACCGGCCAGGGCCTCGAGCCGCTCGCGGGTATCCCAGAGTTCCTCGGCCAGGCTGCGGGCCGTGACGTCGCCCCCCAGGCTGCGCTGCAGCCGCAGCCAGC
>NZ_JAYGHZ010000231.1:0-642 GCF_034931285.1 Synechococcus sp. BA-120 BA3 | reverse complement strand
GGTCAGCCAGGGGGCCGCCGGGCCGGTGACCGCCTGAGCGCTGGCCGCCGGGCCTGGGGCCCCCTCAGCGAGGAAACCCGGTGTGGGCGCGACGTTGCCAGCCATGGCTGGCAACGTGGTCGGGGCGGCGGCCTCATCGATCGCGCACTGTTTGAGACCCTGCTCCGCGATCCTCGTGAGGGCGGCCTCGCTGCTCTGCTCCGCCACGGTCCCGTAGTACCCGGCGGCGGCGGCCTTGGCCCCGTAGCCGTAGAGCTGGGTGTGGCCCAGCAGCAACTGCAGCCGCAGCTTCAGTCCGGTGAGCTGGGGGTTGTCCGATGGCCCCAGCTCCTGCAGCAGCTCCTCCCCGTCGGCCAGCACCGTGGCCCATTTCTCCCTGGAGTAGGCCTGCTCGATCACCGCGTAGCGCTGGGCGGCGTCGTTGGCGCTGGTCTCAGCCATGGAGCGGGTCGGGTGGGCGGACCCACAGTGTGCTGTGATCCCAGTGCAGTTGCCATCCTGCGGCCAGATCCAGCCGGCCCGTGTCCCCCCCGCGGACCAGCCGATCCACCAGGGTCTCGAGGCTCCTGGCTCCCGGATCACGCCCCAGGTGCCGCCGCAGCCAGTGGTGCAGCAGCCGTCGCTGGCTGGCCGGGGCCAGGC
>NZ_JAYGHZ010000230.1:0-648 GCF_034931285.1 Synechococcus sp. BA-120 BA3 | reverse complement strand
GTCCACATAGACGACGGAGACGCCATCCGGCCTGGACTCCAGGCCGCGCTTGAGCCGTTCCCCCTCGTTTCTGCCGATGGCGACGACCGCGATGGTTTTCGCGCCCTTCATGGGGCCCTCCGGCAGGTCGATGGCCGGGCCAGACCGGGCCACGCCGCGTCGCCCCCGGCTGTCGCCCAGACGCAGTCCGCAGGCAATGCGCCTACCTGCACTGGTCATCTCCCTCTTTCGGTTGCTCGGTCGCTCGCTCCGTCCGCGTCCAGGCCAGCTGCCCGCCCTTGACGATGCGCAGGTACACCGGAATCTTCCACAGCACATACACAGGCAGGCTCAACAGCGCAGCGACACCGAGCCAGCGATGCCCCGCCAGCATCCAGTTGATGAGCACCGAAACGAGCGCCACGATGAGCGCGGTCGCAAGGACTGCGAAGGCTCCCCATTGCCCGGTCCACCATCCGACGATCCCGAGCACGATGGCAACCGCCGCCGACAACATCAGCAGCAAGGCGAGAGGCGGCACCAGCAGGTGGAGGCCGAGCTGGAACAGCTTGCGGTTCTGCCTGCGGATCCCGTTCAACAGCGATTGCGCCGCAAAGGCCCTGGCAATGGCCACAAAGCCCGCTTCCCAGCGAGTCCGCTGGTCGAGCG
>NZ_JAYGHZ010000229.1:0-662 GCF_034931285.1 Synechococcus sp. BA-120 BA3 | reverse complement strand
CCTATGGCCCGGCCGAGGCCTTCCTGGGCCGGGCCCTGGGTCGGCTGGGGGAGCGGGACCCCGCAGCCCGTGCGTCCCTGGTGCTGACCAGCAAGCTGCTGCCGGGGCCGGAGCTGGACGAGGGCCGGGCCCAGCTGCGGGCCTGCCTGCGGCGGCTGGGGGTGGAGCGGCTCGACAACCTGGCGGTGCACGGCCTCAACCGGCCGGAGCATCTGGCCTGGGCCCTCTCGGGGCCGGGGGCCGAGCTGCTGGCCTGGGCCACCGGAGAGGGGCTGGTGGGGCAGGTGGGCTTCAGCAGCCACGGCGCCACCGCCCTGATCGAGGCGGCCCTGTCGAGCGGCCGCTTCGGCTTCTGCAGCCTGCATGTGCACCTGTTCGACCAGGAGCGGCTGCCCCTGGCCCGGGCCGCCCTGGCGGCGGGCATCGGGGTCATGGCGATCTCCCCGGCCGACAAGGGCGGCCGTCTCCATGACCCTCCGCCCGAGCTGCTGGGCGACTGCGCCCCCTTCGCGCCGCTGGAGCTGGCCTACCGGTTCCTGCTGGCCGAGGGGATCAGCACCCTCACCCTGGGGGCCGCCGTGCCGGAGGATCTGGCCTGGGCGGTGCGCCTGGCCGACGCCGGCACCACCAGCGACGGGCGGGACCTGGCGGCGGCGCTGGCC
>NZ_JAYGHZ010000228.1:0-678 GCF_034931285.1 Synechococcus sp. BA-120 BA3 | reverse complement strand
GGCCGGCAAGGGTGTGGGGGTGAGGAAGGACCGCCGCACCGGCGTGCCGCACACCAGGGGACGGCAGCGGGGCAGCCGTTCGACGGCCTGGGGCAGGCCCACCGCCACCCGTGTGCACAGGGGCCCCAGGAGCCGGGTCACCCGGCCCGGGACGGCGTTGCTCTCGTGCAGCACCACCGGCACCCCGCACCAGCGGGCGGCGAGAATCGCCGGAGCGGCGATGTACCCCCCGCTGCTGAACACCGCGCTCACCCCCTCGCGCCGGATCAGGCGCCGCACCGGCAGCACGGCCAGCAGCAGTTGCAGCAGGTTCCAGAGCTTCCGCAGTCCTTTCCCCTGCAGCCCGCCGGCCCGCACCGTGTGCAGGGGGTAGCGGCTGGGCACCAGCTCGGTCTCCAACCGGTCCGGCACCCCCAGCCAGTGCACCTGCCAGTCGTCCGGCAGGGCCTCGGCCACCGCCAGGGCCGGGAACAGGTGGCCACCCGTGCCGCTGGCGGCGATCAGCAGGGTCGGCATGGGCGGGTGGGACGAGCGCGCCTAACTTAAAAGCCGACTCCGGTCCGCCCACCGCCGCCCCGGATCCCTCCCTCTCCATGGCTCCGTCCCGCCCGCTGCCCGCCCCCCGGCCCCCGGTCCGGACGCCGCAGCGCCTCGGTGGCTGCCTGGCCGGTCTGGCGG
>NZ_JAYGHZ010000227.1:0-683 GCF_034931285.1 Synechococcus sp. BA-120 BA3 | reverse complement strand
GGCCCGGGGCGGCGCCAGCAAAGCATCGGGTTGGAGCCGGTCCGGCAGGGCCCCCGCCAGCCGGTCGAGGAAGGCCGGGGCGTCGAGGGCCTCCAGCTGGCGGCAGCGGGTCGCCGGCGCGCTCCAGACCAGCTGGAAGCGGCGCTTGCCGAGGGGCAGCACCGCGAACGGCCCTTCCGGCCGCAGCAGTTCCCAGGCCTCGTCGTCGGCGCAGCCGCGCATCTCCACCTGCACGGTGAGGCAGGCCTGGCGGTAGGGATGGCTCCACAGACCGATGCCCAGGGCCCGGCGGGTGGGGGAGTCGGGGCCGTCGGCGGCCACCAGCAGGTCGGCGGCGTCTGTGTCCTTGGCGTGGTTGGCGGAGGCGGCTGTCGCCTGGTTGCCGAGCTCCAGGCGGACGGCGGGGTGCTGGCCCAGGCGCCGCAGCAGCAGCGCCATCAGGGGCCGGTGGGATCCGATCCAGCCCACCGCCTCGGCCTGGCCCAGGTCGGCCGGCTCGAAGCGCACATCGCGTTCGGCCGCCACGTCGCGCAGGTGGAGCCGGCGGAAGGGCACCAGGCTGGGCCGCAGGTCGCCCCAGAGCCCCAGGCGCTGCAGCAGCTCCCGGCTGGAGTGGGTGAAGGCATAGGCCCGCTCCCTGGCCTGCAGGGCCTCGGGGGTCAGGGGATCGTGCAGGCTCACCC
>NZ_JAYGHZ010000226.1:0-716 GCF_034931285.1 Synechococcus sp. BA-120 BA3 | reverse complement strand
ACTCCGGCCAGGCCAACGCCTGCACCGGCGAGCGCGGCCTGGCCGACAGCCTGCGGGCCACCTCCGAGCTGGCCGCTCGGCTGGGCCTGGCGCCCGACGAGGTGCTGATCTGCTCCACCGGCGTGATTGGCGTGCCGATCCCGATGGAGGTGCTCGTGGCGGGCCTCGATCCCCTGGTGGCCGCCCTCGGCCCAACGGGCGGCGGCGCGGCGGCCGAGGCGATCCTCACCACGGATCTGGTGGCCAAGGAGATCGCCCTGGAGGCCCAGCTGGGCGGCCGCCGGGTGCGGATCGGGGGCATGGCCAAGGGCTCGGGGATGATCCACCCGGACATGGCCACGATGCTGGGCTATCTGACGTGTGATGCCGGCGTGCCGGCCGATGTCTGGCAGGGCATGGTGAAGCGGGCGGTGGATCGCTCCTTCAACGCGATCACGGTGGACGGCGACACCAGCACCAACGACACGTTCCTGGCCTTTGCCGCCGGTGAGCCCCTGGGCCCGGAGCACTTCGAGGCATTGGAGGCCGGCCTGACGGCGGTGTCGCAGCACCTGGCCCGGGCGATCGCCCGCGACGGCGAGGGCGCCACCTGCCTGATCGAGGTGCAGGTGGAGGGCAGCGCCGATGACGCCGGCGCCCGCGCCATCGCCCGCACCGTGGCCGGCTCGTCGCTCGTGAAATGCGCTGTGCACGGCCGCGACCCCAACTGGGGCCGG
>NZ_JAYGHZ010000225.1:0-729 GCF_034931285.1 Synechococcus sp. BA-120 BA3 | reverse complement strand
TCGCCCTGCTGGTCCACAACCACCGCCAGGCGGAGGACCTGCGCCGCGCCCTGGAGCGGCGGCACATCGCCAGCCGGCTGGTGAGCAAGGCCGACGTGTTCGCGAGCCCGGCCGCCACCGCCCTGCAGCGGCTGCTCGATGCCCTGGCCGATCCGGCCGATCCTGGCCGCCTGCGGCTGCTGGCCGCCTCCTCCCTGCTGGGCTGGTCGGCGCGGCGGATCGCCGAAGCCGTCCCGGCCGCGTGGAGTGAACTGGCCGGCCGGCTCCAGGCCCTGGCCCGGGAGCTGCCCCATCGGGGACCGCTCGGGGTGCTCTCGCAGCTGGTGGACGGGGAAGGGCTGGCCCGGCTGAGCGTCAGCGGCCGGCTGCTGGCCGACCTGCAGCAGGTGGCCGAGCTGCTCCAGGAGCGCCTGCACGTGGAACAGCTCTCCCTGGTGGCCGCCGCCGACTGGCTGCGGCGCCTGCGCCTCGACCAGACCCGCGCCAGCGGCACCATCCCCGAATCCCACCAGGCCCACAGCGACAAGGCCGACGAAGCGGTGACGGTGATCACGGTGCACCGCAGCAAGGGACTGGAGTTCCCGGTGGTGATCTGTCCCTACCTCTGGCAGGCGGCGGGCACCCCTCCCGCCGGCGGCCACCGGGTGGGCCTCCGCTGGCATCCGGCCGGCGGCGCCGGCGCCTGCCTCGACCTCCACCTCCGTCCCGCCTGGGGGCAGGGATGGCAGG
>NZ_JAYGHZ010000224.1:0-733 GCF_034931285.1 Synechococcus sp. BA-120 BA3 | reverse complement strand
ATGGCGAGGCGGGCGGCCAGGATCGCCGGGCCGGGCCGGTGCAGGATCCTCAGCGGCAGGCCTCCCTCCAGGACGCGGCTGTCATCGGTGCTGGGCGATGGGCTGCTGGGCGAGGGGCTGCCGGGGGATTGGCTGCCGGGGGATGGGGCGATGCTCATGCCGGCACCGCCTCGAGCACGCAGGCCCGGGCCGGATCCAGCAGGGGCAGCATCTGCTCCTGGAGCCGCACGGGCGACCAGCGCTCCAGCAGCTCCAGGGGATGGGCGAGGTGCTGGGGCCGGCCCCAGAGGCGGCTGCTGCCGATCAGGGAGGCCACGCCGCCGGGGGATTCCAGGGAGAAGCGGTAGCCGTTGGCGACGAGGCGCCGGGCCCGTCCCCATTCCTGCTCCTCCAGGGCGTCCTGGCGCAGCTCCTGCCACACCTGCTCGATGGCCTGCCGCACCTCGCCCAGCTCCTCGGGATCGGAGACGGCCTCCAGCAGGGCGATGCTGCCGCCCTCCATGGCATGCAGATCCAGATCGATGCTCTCGACGATCTGCAGCTGCTCCCGCAACCGATCCACCAGGCGGCTGCGCCGACCTTCCGCCAGCACGGTGGTGCCCAGGTCGGCCCCGGCCATGGCCTCCAGATCGGCGGCCGGCGGCAGCCACCACAGCAGCAGCAGCCGGGCGGCCTCGAGCCGCGGCACCGCCAGCCGGTGCACCCCCGGGGTGACGCGCAGCTCCGCCGGGAC
>NZ_JAYGHZ010000223.1:0-741 GCF_034931285.1 Synechococcus sp. BA-120 BA3 | reverse complement strand
GGTCGGGCCAGCGGCTCGCCGCCGGCAGCACGGCGGCGATGGCCCGGGCCAGGGTGTCGCCGCTGAGTCCCTCGGTGAGGGCATAGACCGGCACGAACCGCCCGATTAGCTCCGAACGCACCGGCGCGCCGGGGGCCTCCAGCACCTCCAGCAGGGGATCGGCGAAGCCGGGGCCATAGGGGCTGTCCTTCACCAGGCCGCTCACGGCCACCGTGGCCCCCACCGGGTAGAGCCGCTGCTGGGCCTTGAGCCAACCGGGGCTGCTGAAGCGGCGACCGGCGAAGAAGCGCGTCACCCGCAGGCGGCCGGTGACGTCCTGGAGCTGCAGCTCCAGGATCGCCAGGTTGGGGTTGCGGGGGCTGCCGAAGGCGTGGCAGCGGCGCACCGTCGCCACGATGGTGGCGGTCCGCCCCGGCTCCAGGGCCGCGATCCGCACCAGATGGGCGTAATCGAGGTAATCACGGGGGTAGTGGTGCACCAGGTCGCGCACCACCAGCAGGCCGAGGGCGGCCAGCCGGGTGGCGGTCTTCGGGCCGATCCCCGCCACCTCCCCCAGGGGCGTCTGGGGATCGAGCCCCCGGGGGCCGCCGGCGTCCGGCCCCGCCTGTCCAGCGGGAGCCAGCCGCAGGCGTGGAGGCCCCACGGGCCGGATCTCCTGCCGGCGGTGGCGCAGCTCGTGCAACGCCTGCCGCAGCCGCCGCACCAGCGACTGGCGGCCCGCCAGCGCCAGCTCGCCGTAGC
>NZ_JAYGHZ010000222.1:0-754 GCF_034931285.1 Synechococcus sp. BA-120 BA3 | reverse complement strand
ACCGGGCCCTGGGACCCGGCGGCCACGGCCCCCGGCTGGTGCCGATCCACATCCGCATCGGCACACCGATCCCGCCGCCGGCCTCCCGGCGCCGCCCCGACCTGGACGCCGCCACCCGCGCCGCCCAGGAGCAGATCAACCGGATGCTCGACCTGGGCCCGATCAGCGGATCCCTGCTTTTTCCAGCCAGGGAGCCACCCGCTCTTCCACCCACGGCCTGATGTCCTGACCGCTGATCACCCAGAGGGCCGCCCTGGCGCCGTCGCCCCAGAGGCGCCGCCGGCCCTCGACGACGCAGAGCTCGCCGCAGGGCACCGGGACCGGGGTGAGGTGGATGCCGCGGCTGCCGGCGACGATCCGTCCCACCAGCAGGGCCCGCTCCATGTGGTCCTCGGAGGTGACCAGCAGGGCATGGCGGATCCGGGCCTTGCGAAGGTCGTCCACCAGGGAGGTGAAGTTGGACATCGTGTCGCGGGCGCGGTAGTCGAGCTGGACCTGGCGGGCGGGCAGACCCTCCTTCTGCAGGAACAGCCAGTGGGCGTATTCGGGGTTGGTGCCGCCGGTGACCACCACCGGCAGTCCGTCCACCCGGGCCAGGCGGGCCGCCGCCGCCTCCCGATCCGCATCCCCCCCCAGCACCAGGATCATCTGGGGCGGCGGCGGCGTGGGCCACCAGCCACCGCGCGACAGCCACAGCAGGGCCAGTCCCGCCAGGCCCGCCAGCACCACCCGCCCCGAGAGGGGTCGCCGGGGG
>NZ_JAYGHZ010000221.1:0-772 GCF_034931285.1 Synechococcus sp. BA-120 BA3 | reverse complement strand
GCCGGCGGCGGCCTCGGCGGGCAGCAGGGCCAGGGCCGCCCGCCGGGCCGACCACCAGTACTCGACCATGCCGTCCACCAGCACGCCGTCGAAATCGAACACCAGCAGCGGGCGTTCAGGCACCGGTGGTCAGGGGAGAAAAAACTGGGCCGCTAGGATTCGAACCTAGGAATGTCGGGACCAAAACCCGATGCCTTACCACTTGGCGACGGCCCAATCCAGCCCATGGGGTGGGGCAGGCGTCGGTGCGAAACCGGCGCCTTGCTAGTTACCCACAGCGGCTGGTCCTTCGTCAACTCGCCGGCGTCCACCCCGGCGGCAGGCCCCTTCAGGCGGGAAACACCCGCAGCCGCTGCTGCAGGCCGCGCCCGAAGACGGCACTGCGCAGCCGGTAGTGGTGGACCAGCTCGGCCTGCAGCGCCCGCACCGCCTCGCTGCGGGGCAGCAGCTCCACCGGCCGGCCCTCGGGGAGCACCACCTGCTCCACCGCCAGCCGGCATTCCTCCAGGGCCGCATGGGCATCGTCGAGGCGGGCCGGTGCGGCCGGTTCCTCCCCATCCGCCCCGCCTGCCCCCCGGCGCCGCTCCAGCAGGCGCTCCATGGCCCGCTGCAGCTGGTGGGGGGTGTCGGATTTGATCACCAGGATCGGCAGGCCGAGGTCGCGGGCCTGGCGGCGCAGCTCCGGATCGCGCCCCAGCTGGCCGCGCACGCTCAGCACCGCATCCGCCTGCTCCGGACCCTCCACCACCTGCACCGGCAGCTGGTACTGGCT
>NZ_JAYGHZ010000220.1:0-773 GCF_034931285.1 Synechococcus sp. BA-120 BA3 | reverse complement strand
CTCCGGCCCAGCTCGGCTTCGCGGCGGCGGCAGGCCAGCAGGCTCTCCCCCAGCTCCAGCAGCCGCTGCCGCAGCGGCTCGGCCTCATCACCGTCGCCGCTGCGGCCGAAGCCCAGCTGGCCCGAGCGCTGCTGCAGGCTGCCGCCGGTCATGGCGCCGCTCTTCTCCAGCAGTTCCCCCTCCAGCGTCACGGCCCGGCAGCGGCCCAGTTCCCGGCGGGCGTCAGCGAGGGTGGCGAACACCAGCGTGTCGCCGAAGACGTAGCGGAAGACTTCGGCGTAGACGGGCTCGTGGCGGATCAGATCCACCGCCCGCCCCACCAGCCCGCCGGCCCCGCCGCTGCCGCCGGCGGATCCCCGCTGCAGGGCGGCACCCCCTGTGCCCCCGCTGCCACTGCCGCCCCGGATGCGGTTGAGCGGCAGGAAGGTGAGGCGTCCGGCCCGGCGGCTCTTGAGCAGCTCGATCGCCCGGGCGGCGATGCGGTCGTCCTCCACCACCACCTGGGCCAGGCGTCCCCCCGCCGCCACCTCCAGGGCCACCCGCAGCCGCTCCTCCACTTCGCCCAGCTGGGCCACCGAGCCGTGGATCCCTTCCAGGCCCGCCTCCAGCAGCAGGCGCAGGGCGCCGGTGCCGCGGCTCTCCTGCAGCGTCTCGCGGCGGCTGTCAAGACGGGCGATCTCCCGCTCCAGGCTGGTCTGCTCCTGCTCCAGCCGCTCGCGGGTGCGCTGCTGCAGTGCCACGGCCTCGGCCAGCTCCCGCGCCCGCTCCTGGCG
>NZ_JAYGHZ010000219.1:0-775 GCF_034931285.1 Synechococcus sp. BA-120 BA3 | reverse complement strand
GGGCCGGCCGCCCGGCGCGCCGGAGGCCGAGCTGCTGCGGGCGGCCCTGGACGCGGCGGAACGGGGAGGGGAGCGGTGAAGCCCCACCGGCTCACGATCGAGGCCTTCGGGCCCTACGCCGATCCGGTGGCGGTCGACTTCGACGAGCTGGCCGCCGAAGGACTGTTCCTGATCCACGGCACCACCGGCGCCGGCAAGACCTTCCTGCTCGATGCCCTCTGCTTCGCCCTCTACGGCGAGGTGTCGGGCGACCGCAGCGTCAAGGGCCTCCGCTCCGACCACGCCACCCCCGGCGCCGTGCCCCGGGTGACCCTGGAGTTCTCCTGCGCCGCCGCCCGCTACCGGGTGGAGCGCACCCCCGCCCACACCGCACCGAAAGCCCGGGGTCAGGGCACCACCGAGAAGCCCCCCCAGGCGGCGCTGTTCCGGCTTGATGGCCAGGAGCCGGAGCGGACCGTGGCGGCGAAGACCACCGAGGTGACCCGGGAGGTGGAGGACCTGGTGGGACTCAATGCCGACCAGTTCCGCCAGGTGATCCTGCTGCCCCAGGGACGCTTCGCCGAGGTGCTGCGGGCCAGGCCCGAGGAGCGCGAAGCCCTGCTCAAAACGCTCTTCGACACCGGGATCTACGAGCGGGCCGGCTGGTGGCTGGAGGACCGGGCCCGGGAAGCGAAGAACCTGGCGCTGGAGCAGGCCCGGGAGCAGGAGGTGCGCCGGCGGCGGGCCGCCGACGCCTGGGCCCCCCATGCCCCCGAGCCGCCGGAGGGCACCGAAC
>NZ_JAYGHZ010000218.1:0-779 GCF_034931285.1 Synechococcus sp. BA-120 BA3 | reverse complement strand
AGACGGCATACGAGCTACCCTAGCGTCGCGTGGGCTCGGAGATGGGTAATAGAGACAGACTCTGCACGTTTAATGAAGGAATCCACGAAACTGTTGGCAAGGCTGGTAAACACCGGCCCCACCAATTGCTCCAGTACCTTGCTTGAAAACTCGTAGGCCAGTTTGAAATGAACCTTACAGGCTTCGGGCGTCAGTTCAATGAAATGCCAGGTGCCCTCAAGATGGGTAAACGGACCTTCCACCAAGGTCATGTGGATTTCCTCGTGTGGTGTCAGTTTGTTCATTGTGCAAAAGCTTTGTTTGACACCCTTGAACGCAATTTCTACGGTCGCTTTTTCAATGTTGGCGCCAACAGGCTCAACACTTCCGGCACCGCACCACGGCAAACACTGGGGATAATCGGCCACCGCCCGCACCAAATCGAACATTTGTTGCGTGGAAAAATGAACCAACACGGACTTTTCTACAATGGCCATGAATGCTGAAGGGTTTGTTTCCCGCTCGGAGAAAGGATTAAACTCTCTATTTTAGCGTTTTTCACGCTACGCCGCACCCAAAGGACGTTTTCACCGAATTCATGAGCATTATTGACAACAAAAAAGCAGGTTTTGATTACTTCATTGAAGAGAAGTACGAGGCGGGTATTGTGTTGGAAGGCTGGGAAGTCAAATCCATTCGCGATGGTCGTGTTCAAATCAAGGAAAGCCACATCGTGGTTCGCAACGGCGAACTGTGGCTGCTGAACTGCCATATTTCGCCACTGACCAGTGCATCTACCC
>NZ_JAYGHZ010000217.1:0-781 GCF_034931285.1 Synechococcus sp. BA-120 BA3 | reverse complement strand
ATGGCATACTGCCCAACCTGCTCACGCAAATGGACCGCCTGGCCTTTGTTGGGCAGGGTGCAGTGGGTGCCTTGGCGTACGCCCCCAATTCACAATATGCAGCTATAACGCAAAGCGATATTGACCTTTCCGAATTGGGTCAACAAGCCCAAGCCGTGTTCGAGGGGCAAACAGGGGAGGTGCTGCAAGCCTTGGTAGTCAGCGGAAATTCGGGAGGTGCAAGGCCCAAGGCCTTGATATATGCGCAACCCGGCAACTGGGCCAACTGCAGCACGGCATCCAGGGCGGGCGATGAAGCCTGGTTGGTTAAATTTACTTCCGCAAGTTTGCCCTTGGGCCATGAGGAAGGTATTTGCGAAGCGGTGTACTTGCAGCTTGCCGAGCAACTTCAGCTTGAACCGCCGCAACACACTCTGGTTCAACCTGGCTATGCCAATCGTGAGTACCCTTGGCTGGCTTTAAAGCGTTTTGACTGGGTTTCCAATCACGAGGGCCCGGCCGGCCGCTTGCACATGCATAGTGCTTGTGGCCTGTTGGGTGCAGACTTTCGCTTGCCCAGTCTGGATTACCAAACGCTAATTTCAGCAACCCGGCGCTTGTGTAAATCGCCCGCGGCAGCTCAGCTTCAATTTCGGCGCGCGGTATTCAATTTGCTGGCGAGCAATCAAGACGACCACAGCAAAAACTGGGCGTTTTTGCAGAACGACCAAGGCCACTGGCAGCCTGCACCTTTTTACGATGTCACCTTTAGCCCCCACCCCCACGGTGAGCACAGCACGGC
>NZ_JAYGHZ010000216.1:0-789 GCF_034931285.1 Synechococcus sp. BA-120 BA3 | reverse complement strand
TGGGTATAGGGGGCAGGCGCCCCGGCGGGCCCGGCCGCAGGGAGGGGGGCCGCCTCGGCGGGGAGCAGCTCTTCAAGGGCACGGATCTGGCGATCCAGTTCGTTCCAGCGGCGCTCGAGGCGTCGCACGTCGCCGGCGCTGGCGGCCGGCAGGGGCTGGCCCGCGACGGGTCCGGATCCCAGGCCGAGATTCAGGACCACCCCGGGCACCATCCCGGCGAGGATCCATCTGGCCAGGGGCCGCCCCCTTCCGCTGCCCCCCATGGACCCCCGATTCACCCATCCGGCGCCCAGTTTGCTCGACATCGGCCGCTCCGGCTCCTAAAAGCGGAAACCCAGCTGCAGGCCCGCCGCGAACAGGCTCGGCACGCGGCCGGCCCCCCCCGGATTGAGGATCCACTGGAGGCTGGGCTGCAGGTTGAAGGATTGGTTGAAGCGGATCTGATAACCCAGCTCCACCACCCCCTCATGGCTCAGGCCGGGCTGGCTGATCGGACTGAAGCCGGTGCGGGCCACACCCAGGATCAGCAGGTCGAGGGGGCGGCCGGGCAGCACCCCCTGGCTGACCAGACCGCCGCCGATGTAGCTGGGGGTGGGATTGGCGGCGGTGTCGAAGCCCGCGGCGGTGGCGGCCCAGAGCCGGTGGTCGAGGCCCCAGGGCAGGGCCACGGGCACGGTGGCGCTGCCGTACAGACCCCGGTTCGGTCCGGTACCGGCATAGGCCGCCAGCTGCAGCAGCCCGCCCGGCAGCTGTCGCTCCACCGCCACCGGCTGGAGGCAGTTCGGGCTC
>NZ_JAYGHZ010000215.1:0-814 GCF_034931285.1 Synechococcus sp. BA-120 BA3 | reverse complement strand
GACCAGCAGCTCGGCGTCACGCCACTCCTGCTGCCAGGGCCGGCCCCAGGCGGCGGCGGCGGACGCAGAGCCGGCGATCCGCCCCGGCAGGGTCAAAGGGGGTCGAGGGCCACCAGGCCGCGCAGGGCCGGCGGCGGCTCGCTAATGGGCTGGTCGAGCCGGGGGAAGATCCAGTAGGCCACGGCGTGGAGCGCCAGCACCACGATCAGGTTCTGGAGCAGCACCAGCAGCAGGGCCGCGACCTGGACCTGGTCGAGGTCGAACCCGCCCGCCAGACCCACCACCCCCGCCAGCCGGTCCAGCAGGTTGGCCGCGGCGGTGGTGATCACCACCCAGAGGTTCTCGCCGACCAGCACCGAGAGCACCGCCACCCGCACCAGGAAGCCGGCGGCGCCGATCAGGCCCCCCACCCCCAGGGTGAGCCACCAGCTGCTGCGACGACGCCAGCCCCAGCCCAGCCAGAGGGAAAGCAGGCCGTAGGGGAACAGCACCAGGGGCCCGCGGATCGGACCCATCAGGGCCACCAGCAGCAGGGTCGTCACCACCACGCCCTCGAGGGCGCAGCGCCAGCCATGGCGCAGCTGCAGCAGGGCCAGGGGCAGGGGCAGGGCGAGGCGGAACAGGGGGCTGCCCACCGGCAGGTAGTAGAGCGCCACCCAGAGCAGGGCGGTGGCGGCCGCCAGGTAGGCGGTGTCCATCAGCTGGCGCGCCTGGCGATGGCTCAGCTGGCGCCGGAGGGGAGGGGTCATCGGGTCAGCGCGGCGCCGGCGCCGGACGGGAGGTGGCGGGGGCGGTGCCGTTGGCGGCGCCCGCG
>NZ_JAYGHZ010000214.1:0-825 GCF_034931285.1 Synechococcus sp. BA-120 BA3 | reverse complement strand
CGAAATCGGCCTGCAGTTGCTTGCCCGGCGGCGTCTCAAACCGCACCGTTGCCAGGGCAGCGGCCCGCAGCTCCTGCCGCCAGGGCTCCACCGCCCGCTCCACGGTGCGCAGTGACACGGCGATGCCTTTCTCGCTGGCCAGCTCCTGGCGCACCACATCGGCATTGCCGTTGTGGGCCAGGAACCGCTCCTTGAGCCAGTCGCACTGACCATCGAGAACGCCGATCCGCCGGGGTTTGCCGTAGGCCTCCCAGCCTCCCTGCCGCCGGTACTTGCGGACGGTTTCAGGTGAACAGCCCAGTTCCCTGGCGATCCGCCGCCGGCCCCAGCCAGCCGCGGTGAGGCCAAGGATCGCCTGGACATCCTCTGGGGTTTCCAACGCCGCATCCCGGGAGCTCTGCTCCAGAGGTGACAGCACCGCAGGCTGCGCGCTGGCCCTGGTCAGTGGCTCAAGGAGGGGGGCCAGATTTCGTGTCGCATCTGGACCAGTTTTCGCTGTCGCCTGACACCCTGCAACCGCCAGGCCTTCCTCCAGTTGTAGAGGGTCACGACATGGATGCCCAGCTCTGCTGAAATCTGAGCCACGCTCTGCCGCATGGGTGGGCTCATCCGCCTCCTCACATCGGCTTTGACAGCCTCGCTGTAACGGCGCATTGGTCATGTCCTCAAGCCCCCGGGTGTACTGATCACAGGGGTGACAACTTCCTAAGAAACACCCACGGCCATCAGGGATCTCCGCCTATCAGCCGGTAGCAACCAGTTGGTAACCCAGTGCTCTTGCACGTTTTTCCAGACCATGGATTTGACGTTCGCGAGATGCCTGCT
>NZ_JAYGHZ010000213.1:0-848 GCF_034931285.1 Synechococcus sp. BA-120 BA3 | reverse complement strand
GGCTGGAGCAGCCCCAGGCGCAGGTCGATCCGCGGCGGCTCACGCCCCGGGGGGACCGAACCCAGCACCCAGAACTGGCCGCTGGCGTTGCGGCGCAGTTCGGCACGGGCCCGCTCGAGCCCCACATCCAGCACCAGCCCGCGCAGCCCCAGGCTGGCCAGCGGGTCGAGGCGCACCCGCACCCCCTCGACCGCGACCGTGGAGGCGTCTTTGGGGCCGGGCAGGAAGCGGCTGGGGCCGATCCAGAGCCCATCGGGCTTCAGGCCCCGGTACGGGCCCAGCACCAGGGGGCGGCCCATGGCGGAGCCGACCTGCCGCTCCAGGGTGGGCCGAAATCGGCCATACAGGTCGGCGACGATGCGATCGAACCAGAAGACCCCGAGGCCCAGGCCCGCCCCCAGGACACCGACGGCGAAAAGCCCTTTCCACACACGCCGGCGGGCTGGCCAGAGCCGACTGTCAGGCTTCCATCGCATCCACCGGGGTCGGTCGCCGTCCATGGGCGGCCGCAATATAGGGGGCTTGTCACGCCTTCCCCAGCCCCATGGCCGCTGATCCGATCCTGCTCGTGGCCGGTACCTGGCTGGGTGCCGCCAGCGGGGTGCTGGCGGTGCTCACCATCGCCGGATTCCTCGCCCGCTGGGGCATCCGCTTCCGCCTGGTGGGGATCACCAGCTTCACGGCCCTGCTGGCGCTCTCCTGCCTCGCCTTCTCGGTCAGCTACAACCCCCGGGTGAGCGTGCCGGGGGCGGTCCAGGTGCCGGTCGTGTTCGACAACGGCACGGATCTGGTCATCGCCGCCGCCCCGGCCAGCCTCGAGGCCGACGCGGTCGCCCCCACCCTCGAGC
>NZ_JAYGHZ010000212.1:0-853 GCF_034931285.1 Synechococcus sp. BA-120 BA3 | reverse complement strand
CAGGAAACGTACCAGTACAGCTCTGCACGCCCTCGCGTCCGAAACACCCACGGCCAAATCCAAAGCCCATAGCCACACTGAATTTGGGGAGGCCGGGCCATGACCGATGTCATCTTTGGAGGTTCGACCCCGAAAGGAAACGTGGTCTGGGTTCCCACAGCGCTCCCTGCCCTGGCGACAACACTGCTAGATCCTTCTAATGGTGTTGATCCCGATTAGGAAATTGTCCACTTTTTTGCGTGGAACCTGCCCGGCCTCCCTTCTTCATCAGAAGTCGCAAGCCAATGCCAGATGCCTCTCCATCGCGCCGCCGTCGTGCGCGGCTCAAAGTAGTCAATCCACGATCTGCTGGAATTGATATTGGGAGTCGATTCCATGTTGTTGCAATACCCACAGAGCTTGATGACGAGCCAGTTCGTAAGTTTCTGAGCTTTACCAGCGACCTGAAGCGAATGGTCGAGTGGCTACTCGCTCTCAACATCACGACCGTGGCGATGGAGTCGACCGGAATCTACTGGGTCCCTTTATATGAAATACTTGTGGCTCACGGCATTGAAGTCTTTTTGGTCAATGCTCGACACGCCAAAAATGTGCCTGGCAGAAAGACTGATATCAATGATGCTCAATGGCTCCAACAGCTCCACAGCTATGGCCTTGTTCGAGCAAGCTTTCAGCCTGACCCCTGTATTGCAAAGCTCAGGGCCTATTTTCGCCAGAGAGACGTCCTGGTGCGCTATCGCTCGTCGCACCAGCAACATATTCAAAAAGCGCTGATGCAAATGAATCTGCAGTTGCATCACGTGGTAAAAGACATCACTGGCCTGACGGCTCGCAGGATCATTGATGCCATTCT
>NZ_JAYGHZ010000211.1:0-854 GCF_034931285.1 Synechococcus sp. BA-120 BA3 | reverse complement strand
GACCAGGGCTCCGGGGCGGCCGCGGCGGGCGACGCCCTGCTGGCGCCCTTCCACTGGAGCCGGCCGTTCCCGGCGGCGGCCGCAGCCCCCGCAGGGCATACACCTCCAGGGGCACCGGCCAGCCCTTGATCCGGTGGCTCCCCAGCGGCAGCACCTCCAGCTCCTCCGGCAGCAGGGCCAGCAGGTCGCCGCTGACCAGGATCGGGTGCTCGGGGAACAGACGCGTCAGCCCCTCCAGGCGGCTGGTCACGTTGACGCTGGCCCCCACGACGGTGAACTCCAGGCGCTGGGAGGAGCCCAGGTTGCCGGCGATCACCTCGCCGAAATGGAGCCCGATCCCGTGCCGCAGCGGTGGGATGCCTGCCGCGGCCAGCTCAAGGTTGAGCGCCTCCAGCCGCTCCTGCATCGCCAGGGCGGCCCGCACCGCGGCCCGGGCCTCCTGGGCATCCCCCCGGCTGCGGGGCACCCCGAACTCCGCCATCACCGCGTCACCGATGAACTTGTCGAGCAGGCCCTCCTGCTCCAGCACCGCCGCGGCCATGGCCTCGAAGTAGCGGTTGAGCAGGGCGAACAGCTCGGCGGGCTCCAGCACCGCACTCAGGGGCGTGAACCCCACCAGGTCGCTGAACAGCACGGCACAGCGGGCCCGGCTGCCCACCGCCTGGTTCCACAGCGGCCCGGGGCTGCGCAGGATGTCGCGCAGCAGGGTGGGGGAGACGCGCCGGCTCAGCACCTGGTGCAGATAGGCCCGCTCCCGGCTTTCCGCCAGCCCCTGGCCCACGGCCCGCACCCCGCCCCCGGCCACCGGGGCCAGCAGCAGGGCCGCCAGGGGCAGGCGCAGCAGGGCCAGGGCC
>NZ_JAYGHZ010000210.1:0-867 GCF_034931285.1 Synechococcus sp. BA-120 BA3 | reverse complement strand
GCGCAGGGCGGTGGCGAAGCTCTCGCTGTGGTCGCGCATCGCCGCCAGCAGCTCAGCTTCGGCCGCTTCAGCCGCTTCGGCATCGGCACCACCGCCGGCGACGCACTCCGGGAAAGCCCGCTCCAGGCCGTGGTGCCAGTCGTTGCCGTGCAGGGGCCAGTTCAGCATCACCAGGCCCCCGGGCAGGCGGCCGTAGGTGAGGGTGCGCTCCAGGCCGAAGGCCTCGGTGGCCGCCGCGAAGGGCTCCGGCAGGCGAGGGGGCGTGCGGCGCCAGGCCTCGGCCTCGGGGGCCGCCGACCCTCCCCGCTCATCCAGCTGGCCGAGGCACACCCAGGTGGGCGACTGGATGGGCTGCCGCTGGAAGAAGGGATCGCTGCCAAGGCGCTCGGCCGTGGGGGCGCTGGGTTCCTGCCACAGCTCCCTGGCCTCCCAGCCGAAGCGGAAGGGGGCGCCGGCCAGGGGATAGAGCTCGCCCCGGTCGCTGCCGTCGATCACCACCGTGGGCCGCAGGCGCCGCTGGACGCCCCTGTGCTCCACCGTCACGGCGCCGATGCGGTCGCCGTCGCACTCCAGCGCCTCCAGCCGCACGCCGGACCACCACGCCAGCCGTTCCTCGGCCGCCACCCAGCGGCGCAGGATCCGCTCGGCGCTGGCGGGGCGGTAGCCGAAGCAGCTCACCCAGTTCTGGTCCAGCCCCTCCGGCTCAATCCACTGCAGGGCACGCAGCAGAGCGCCCCACAGGCCGCTCTGCCAGGGGCTCAGCTCGTTGCCGTCCGGGGCGCACACCCCGGCCGCGCTCACCATGCCGCCAAGCCAGGGCCCGGGCGTGAGCAGCAGGGTGTCGGCGCCGGAGCGGGCGGCCTGCAG
>NZ_JAYGHZ010000209.1:0-895 GCF_034931285.1 Synechococcus sp. BA-120 BA3 | reverse complement strand
TTCATGCACCAGCACCCGCCAGTAGCGCTGCTCCAGGGGCGGGGGCTCGCCGCCGAGGGGGAAGGCGACGCGGGCGGCGGCCTGGCGGCTGACGGCCAGCCGGGCGATGGAGCCCGGCTCCATGCTGTCGCTCAGGCCGGTCATCGCCCCCATGCCCTGACCCGCACCGAAGTTGGTGAAGGGCATCAGGCGGGGCAGCAGCAGGAACAGCACCAGGGCGATGGGCAGGGCCGCCAGCAGCACCTGCAGGCTGCGGCGCAGCAGCGCCTTCCAGTCGGGACCGGCCCCCAGTTCCAGGGCCAGCAGCCCGGCCAGGGCCATCAGGATCGCCAGGCCCTGCAGCAGGCTCGGGGCCAGTTCGGGGCGCAGGGCCGCCAGCAGCCCGGCGCAGACCAGCTGCAGCAGGGCCACCACCCGCCGTTCCTCGAGGCTGCGGGCCTCGCGCAGCTTCAGGGCCGTCAGCACCGCCAGGCCGAAGGCCAGCAGGCTCAGGGACAGGGCCGGCGACAGGCCCAGCAGCCCCACGGCCAGCAACCCCATCGTGAGCCACTGCAGCGGGGCGGCGGCGCGGCTCATCGGCAGCAGGCCAGGGCCGTCAGGCACTGGTCCCGGTGGAGCACCCCCCGGCCGGGCGCGATGGACTGGCCGTTCAGCTCCAGGCCGTAGCTGAGGCCCCGGCCATGCCAGCTCCAGATGCGTTCACTCAGGTGTTCGAGGGCCGTCTCCAGGGGCATTCCGGGTTCGGGGGCCAGCAGGGGGGCCGCTTCGGGGCGGTCCAGGAAGCGCTTGGCGTACTCGCCCCGCCCCTGGGCCAGCAGCTTCCAGGCCAGGCGGCTGGGGCTGTCCTGGGGGCGATGGGGGGCCAGGTCCCGCCAGTCGTCGCTGCCATCCTGGT
>NZ_JAYGHZ010000208.1:0-903 GCF_034931285.1 Synechococcus sp. BA-120 BA3 | reverse complement strand
GGCCAGGCCTGGATCGATCCCGCACCGGGACGGGGGACCGGCGGCGAGGCCGTCCTGACCCTGCAGCAGCGCCGCTACCGCGGCCGCCTGCTGGTGCGCAGCGAGGGCGATCGCCTGCAGGCGATCAATCTGATCGATGTCGAGAGCTACCTGCCCAGCGTGGTGGGCAGCGAGATGCCGGCCAGCTGGCCGCAGGCGGCTCTGCGGGCCCAGGCGGTGGCGGCCCGCACCTACGCCCTGCGCCAGCGCCGGCCGGCGGAGCCCTTCGACCTCAAGGCCACCGTGGCCAGCCAGGTCTACAAGGGGGTGGACGCTGAAACCGATTCCACCCGCGAGGCGGTGCGCAGCACCCGCTCCCAGGTGCTGGTGCATGGCTCCTCCCTGATCAACGCGGTCTTCCACAGCAGCAGTGGCGGCCTCACCGAAAACAGCGGCGAGATCTGGCGCCAGCAGCTGCCCTACCTGGTAAGCGTGCCCGATTTCGACCAGGCCAGCCCGGTGCATGCCTGGCAGCTGCGGGTCGAGCCCGACAAGCTGGCCCAGGCCTTCCGTGAGATCGACGGGGCCTTCCGTATCGAGGTGCTCTCCACCACCACCTCCGGTCGCATCCGCCAGGCCCGGGTGACGGGCCCCCGTGGCTCGCTGCTCCTCTCCGGCGCCGAGCTGCGCCAGCGGCTCGGCCTGCGCAGCACCCTGGCCCGGTTCGACTTCGAGGCGTCGCCCCAGGCCGTCCCCTTCCCGCCCCCGCTGCCGTCCCTGGAGGGCGTCTTCACCCCCGAGGGGATCCGCTCCCTGGCCTCCGGCCTGGTGCAGGCCCCCTGGCGAACCCGCCGCCCGCCGGCCGCGCCCGCCCTGCTGGTCAGCGGCCGGGGCTACGGCCACGGGGTGGGCATGAGCCAGTGG
>NZ_JAYGHZ010000207.1:0-919 GCF_034931285.1 Synechococcus sp. BA-120 BA3 | reverse complement strand
CACAGGCGCTGCGGCGATGGCCCCGCAGGCTGGTGCGCTCGTCGGCCCGCAGCGGCAACCGCAACGGAGCCTCCGGTGGCGCCGCTGAATCCGGCCCTGGCGCCACGCCGCGACGCAGGTGCCGCACCAGCACCAGGGGCACGCCGGAGTCGGGAACAGTCGCGCCGGAAAGCGTGGCGTCGGGAACCGTGGGGCCGGGCATGGAGCGGGCCAGGTGGGGAGGGTGGATGGTGCAGCCTGGCCAGCCGTTGGCCGGCTGCCCTGTGTCGGGCGCTACCAAATCCAGGCCCCCGGGGTCCCACGATCACCGCCATGCAGCTCACCGCTCCCGCCCCCTGGAGAGCCCAGGCCCGGCTTCGTTTCGAAACCACCGGCGGCGCCGACGGGGCCACCCGGCACCAGGGAGGAACGACGGCGCCGCTGAAGATTCAGCGGGCCTTCGCCGCCGGCGATGGCCGCTGCCAACTGCCCCTGCTGCACACCGGCGGCGGCCTGGTGGGGGGGGATGAGTTGGCCATCGAGGCCGAGCTGGGCGCCGGCAGCCGGGCCCTGATCACCAGCGTGGCGGCCCAGAAGGTTTACGGAACCGTGGGCCGCTCCCGGCGGGTCCCCGCCGGCAGCTGGACCTTTCAGACCCTCGACTTCCGCCTCGCCGCGGGGGCCGACCTGGAGTGGCTGCCCCAGGAGCTGGTGGTCTTCCGGGACGGCCTGTTCCAGCAGACCTGCCGGGTGGAGCTGGCCGAAGGGGCCAGCTGGCTGGGGGCCGAGGTGGTGCGGCTGGGGCGCAGCGCCGACGGCGAGACGCTCGGATCCGGCCGCTGGCGCTCCTTGCTGGAGATCCGGCGGCAGGGCCAGTGGGAGCTGGTGGACCGGCTCGAGCTGGGCGGCGCCAGCCTGGAGAGCCCCCACGGTCTGGGGG
>NZ_JAYGHZ010000206.1:0-926 GCF_034931285.1 Synechococcus sp. BA-120 BA3 | reverse complement strand
GGCGCCGGGGTGCCCCAGGGCCCCGGGACCGACGGCGGCCAGGAGCCCCAGGGCCGCCCGGCGGGGTTCCGCCATGGCCCGCTCACCCCCGGGCAGGGGGAAAGGCCTCAGGGCCACCAGCCGCTCGCAGGGGAGGCCACCAGGCCCGCCCAGCAGCAGCAGCTCCCCGCCCCAGAGCCGGGCACCGCCGCCAGCCGCCGAATCGGGCGCCGGATCCCCTGCCACCGACTCCGGCGCTGGGGCATACCCCAGCCCATCCCAGGTGAAGGCCAGCAGCGGCGGCGCCAGACCATGCTCCGCCAGCACGGCCAGGCCATGGGCCCGGTGGTGTTGCACCGTGGACCGCGGCCACCGCTGGGCGGTGGCGAGCTGGTGGCTGAGGTAGCCGGGATGGGCATCGCAGACCATCGCCCCCACCCCAGCGCCCCAGCGGTGATCGATTGCCTCCACTCCGGCGGCCAGGTGGGAGAGCAGGCGCCCCTCAGCCAGGTCCCCCAGGTGGGGGGACAGCCACACCCGTCCCTCCAGGGCCAGGGCGGGCGCGCTCTTGAGGTCACCGCCCAGGGCCACCAGGCCGCCGGGCACCCCACCTTGCGAGCCAACTGGCACCGATCCGAGGGCCAGGGGCTCGGGGGCATAGCCACGGGCCCGGCGCAGCAGGGCGGGCCGGCCGTCGATCACCTGCAGCACCGAATCGTCCAGGGGCCGGGCGATGGCACGGTCCTGGACCAGAAAGGCATCGGCGATCGGCACAACGGCCCGGGCCCCCAGCCGCCGTACCGCTTCGGCGGGATCGATGCAGAGCGGTTCACCGCTGGGGTTGCCGCTGGTGGCCACCAGGGGCCGGCCGAAGGCGCGCGCCAGCAGGTGGTGCAGCGGCGACGCCGGCAGCATCGCCCCCAGGCACGGGCTGCCCGGAGCCACGC
>NZ_JAYGHZ010000205.1:0-938 GCF_034931285.1 Synechococcus sp. BA-120 BA3 | reverse complement strand
GCCCGAGGCCGCGCGCCGGAGGCCACCTGGATCGGCCAGGAGCTGCGCCTGTCCCAACCGGGCCCGGCCAGCCCGTCCGCCCCCCTCTGGAGCGGCACGGTCGAGCTGTACGGCTTCGCGCCGCTGCGCTCCACGGGCTCGGTCACCATCCGGGGCCAGGAGGCGGAGGTGGACCAGGACCTGGGGGAGATTCTCAGCGTGCTGCGCTTCGCCGCGTCCGCCCGGGGCAGCATCGAGAAGGGCCGCGTGGGACTCCAGGGCGACCTCTGGTACATCAATCTGGGGGACCAGGCCAGCCGCCTGGTGGGTCCCCGCAGCCTGTTCACGACCACGGCCGATGTGGGCCAGACGCTGGGGATCTACGACCTCGCCCTGCGCTACCGGTTCGGTGAGCGGGAGTCGGCGATCGGCAAGCCCGGCACGTATTCCGTGATCCCCTATGCCGGCATGCGGCTCATCGACGGCCGCCTCAACCTGGCCGCCGCCCTCGATGGCCCCTTCGGCCGCACCCTGCTGGAGCCCACCCGCAACTTGCAGCGCACCTGGGTGCAGCCCCTGGTGGGCACCCAGGCCAGCGTGTTTCTCTCGCCGCGCCTGCGGGCCTTCGCCCGCGGCGACATCGGCGGCTTCGGCCTGGCCGGCCAGCAGGACCTCAGCGGCAACGCCCAGGTGGGCCTGGGCTACGCCATCGGCGACGACACCGACCTGAACATCTCCTGGCGGTACATGGGCCTGAAGTGGAACAACGGCGACGCCCAGTCCAACGGTTTCGTCTCCAACCTCAACGGCATCGAAATCGGTGTGAAGGTCTTCTTCGGCGGCGCGCCCAGGGGCACGGCGGTGGCCACCACACCGGTCACCGAGCCCACGCCGACGGCGCCCTGAACAGGAGCCGACCGCCTCAGAAACTCGGCAGCTTGAGCATCAGCTCACAGAGC
>NZ_JAYGHZ010000204.1:0-948 GCF_034931285.1 Synechococcus sp. BA-120 BA3 | reverse complement strand
CTGCCGCTGCGCACGGCCGCCAGCCCGCCACCACCGCCGGCCGCCGCGGCCGTCACTGACAGCGTGCGGCGCCGCCATGAGGAACGGGAGGAGGAGGCGGAAGGGGGCTTCTGGCCGGTGCTGATCGCCCTGGTGCTCTCGGCCGTCGTCGGGACGGCGGTGGGCTGGTGGTGGCTGAGCCGCGGCAAGGTGGCCGCCCCGGCCCCCGGCGGCCAGAGCGAGCTGCCCAGCAGCCTGCCCCCCTCGGAGGTGGATCAGCGCCAGCAGTTGCTCAACCGCCTGCGGGCCATGCAGGTGGACCGGGCCTGGTTCCTGAGCCTGGTGGATGCGGCCCTGCTGGCCCAGTACCCCGAGCGCAACGGCCGCCTGCCCTCCGACAGCCTGGAGGACGCCCCGCTGCGGCGGGTGTGGAACGAACTGGCCGAGGAATGGCTGGCCCGGGTGGAGCAGCTGCCCCTGCCCCTGCGGCGCCGGCTGGGCAACTTCAGCGCCAGCGACTGGGAGCAGCGCCAGGGCGGCTTCGTGCGCCAGGGGCTGAGCCCGGCGGTGCTGCGGGAGCTGGTGTCGGCCAGCGTCCAGAACCTGCTGCCGAGCCGCGCCTCCCAGGCGATTCCGCCGGAACCCTTCCGCCAGATCTGGTACGCCGCCGCCGAGCTGATGCTGGAGAACCTGCGGATCGAGCCGATCGAGGCCCCCTCCGGCACCGCCCAGGTGCTGTCGGCCGAGGTGCCCGCCAGCGGGGCGCGGCTGTTCCCGATCCGCCTGCCGGCCGGCCACGGCCTCGCCCTCGGCGTCAGCGGTTCGCCGCTGCTGCAGATGAGCGTCTATTCGGCCGAGGGCACCTTGCTGGAGCCGAGGGGGCCGCTGCGGGTGGTCAGCCTCGATTCCCAGAAGAGCTCGCCGGTGCAGCTGCTGCTCACCAACGACGGCGTCGCCCCGGCCCTGATC
>NZ_JAYGHZ010000203.1:0-960 GCF_034931285.1 Synechococcus sp. BA-120 BA3 | reverse complement strand
CCCCGCCCCTGCGCCTGCGCGGCAACGGCGGGATGCTCACCCTGATCGACGCCAACGGCCAGCGCTTCCAGGCCCCCTCCCTGGTGCTGCACTGGCGCCGGGAGGCGCTGCCCGGGCCCGTGATGCTGCGGCGCCGGGTGCTGGGTCCGTTCGCCAGTTTCGAGAGCGCCGAGCAGGCGGCCGGGCTCTGGCGTTCGGTGGGGGTGGCGGCCGTGATCGCCCGGCCCCGCGAGTGGGAGGTGTGGGCGCCGGCCGGAGCCCCCGATCCCGCGTCTCTGCCCGAGGGGCTGCGGCTGCAGGGCTACGCGCGGATGGTCAGCGGGAGGGTCGGCCTGGAGCTGCGCCGGGCCCAGGGGGTGGTGCCCCTGGCCGGGCCGATCCGGATCGAGGCCCCCGCTGGCCTGCTCTGGGACCGGGGGGTTTATGCCGGCCCCTTCCAGCTGCTGAGCGACGCCCACGGCGGCTGGAGCCTGGTGGAGCAGGTCCCCCTGGAGCGTTACCTGGAGGGGGTGGTGCCCCATGAGATCGGGGCCGGGGTGCCGGCGGCGGCCCTGGAAGCCCAGGCGGTGCTGGCCCGCACCTGGGCGGTGCGCAACCAGCACCGCTTCGCGGCGGATGGCTACCACCTCTGCGCCGACACCCAGTGCCAGGTGTACAGCGACCCGCGCGACGCCGGCGCTGCCGTGCGCCAGGCCATCGCCGCCACCCGGCTGGCCGTGCTGATGGGTGCCGATGGGCCGATCCACGCCGTGTACCACGCCAGCAACGGCGGCATCAGCGCCGCCTTCCAGGAGGCCTGGAACGGACCACCGGTCCCCTACCTGAACCCCTTCCCCGACGGCCCCGCCCCCTTCCAGGCCCTGTCTCTTACCAACCTCCCAACCCGCGGACCAGGGCTCCCCTGTTCCTCTCCGTCCGTCCTCCGGCACCCCCCCCCACCCTCCACCCCACCCCCGCCCC
>NZ_JAYGHZ010000202.1:0-971 GCF_034931285.1 Synechococcus sp. BA-120 BA3 | reverse complement strand
CGGCGGGCCATGCCTACCCCGGCCAGACGGAGCGGCTGGCGGAACTGACCGGAGCCGCCGACGCCGGGATGCTGTTCACCGCCGTGGCGCCCGGCGGCGGCTGGCGGCTCAACACGCTTCTGGCCACCACCCACATCCCCCTGGCCGAGGTGAGCGCCCGGCTCGGCCCGGAGCTCGTGCACCGGCGGCTGGACGCCCTGCTGGCCTTCTGCCACCGCTTCCGAAGCCGCCCCCGGCTGGTGGTGGCGGGCCTGAACCCCCATGCGGGGGAGGGGGGGCACCTGGGCCGGGAAGAGCAGGACTGGCTGATTCCCACCCTCGCGCGCTGGCAAAGCCAGCATCCGGAGGTGCGACTGGAGGGGCCGGTGCCTCCGGACACCTGCTGGCTGGAGGCGGCGGCCGCCTGGAGGGGCCAGGCCGAAGGGGCGGACGGCTACCTGGCGCTGTACCACGACCAGGGGCTGATCCCGGTGAAGCTGCTGGCGTTCGACGCGGCCGTCAACACCACCCTGGGCCTGCCCTTCCTGCGCACCTCCCCCGACCACGGCACCGCCTTCGCGATCGCCGGCCGGGGCATCGCCAGGGCCGACAGCATGGCAGCGGCGATTCAGACCGCCTGGGAGCTGGGGCCGCCGCCGGAGGCCTTCGCCCTCAGCCGGCCTTGATGCGCATCAGAACCTGGCCGAATTCCACCGGCGTTCCGTTCTCCACCAGGATCTCCACCACCTCACCGCTGAACTCGCACTCCAGCTCGTTCATCAGCTTCATCGCCTCGAGGATGCAGACAGGCTGGCCGGCGCTGATACGGCTGCCCACCTCCACGAAGGGGGCCTCTCCCGGGGCCGAGGAGCGGTAGAAGGTGCCCACCATCGGCGCCGTGACGGCCTGCAGATCACTGCGCACCGAAGCGGCCGGAGGCGGGGGGGCCGACGGGCCAGGGACGGCACCCATCGGGGCCGCGGGGGCGGGGG
>NZ_JAYGHZ010000201.1:0-997 GCF_034931285.1 Synechococcus sp. BA-120 BA3 | reverse complement strand
GCGCAGGGCCAGCAGCTCGGCGTGCCCCAGCGGGTCCGCCCGCCGATGGCGCCGGTTGCTGCCCCAGCCCACACAGCGCCCGGCCTCATCCAGCAGGGCCGCCGCCACCGGGATCTCCCCCCCGGCCCCGACCGCCTCGGCAAGGCGCAGGAGCCGGTCCATCCACAGCAGATTGGCGGCGTCATTCAGCATGGACTTCTTCTAGCCATGCCTCCGGAGGGGCAAGCGGCAGAATGCCGAAGCCCCCACCGTCGCCGTTGGCCAGCGTCCCCCCCGCCCAGCGGCCAGCGCCGCCCCCCAGGGAGTGCGGCTCCTTCGTGGATCCGTTCCAGGTGGATCCGGCCCTCGAGGTCTTTCTGCAGCAGGCGTCGATCCTGCTGTGCCGCTGGCTGGGCCAGGCCGGCCACGGCACCCCCCTGCCGGGACTGAGCGTGCTGCCGATGGTGGAGCCGGAGGCCGAAGGCCTGGGCAGCGACCGGCTGCTGGCCGATCTCCAGCTGGTCATGGAGGGGGCCTACAACCCCAACCACCCCGGCGCCCTGGCCCACCTCGACCCGCCGCCCCTGTCGGCCTCGATCGTGGCCGACCTGATCTGCGCCGGGCTGAACAACAACCTGCTGGCCGAGGAGCTCTCCCCCAGCCTGAGCCGCCTGGAGCGGGCCCTGTGCGCCTGGATGGCGGGGTGCTTCGGCCTGCCCGGGGGTTCCGGCGGCGTGGCCGCCAGCGGCGGCAGCCTCAGCAACCTGATGGCCCTGGTCACCGCCCGGCATCAGCGGGGCCTGGCGACCCGGGGCGATGCGGTGGTGCTCTGCAGTGAGGAGGCCCACGTCTCGCTGATCAAGTCCGTCGCCGTGATGGGCCTGCCGGCCGAGGCCCTGGTGCGGCTGCCGGTGAGCGCTGCCGGCGGCCTCGACCCCCAGGCCCTCGAGGAACGGCTGGCCGGGCTCGACCGGGCCGGCATCCCCGTGATCGCCGTGGTGGCGACCTCCGGCACGAC
>NZ_JAYGHZ010000200.1:0-1001 GCF_034931285.1 Synechococcus sp. BA-120 BA3 | reverse complement strand
GAGCGGGGCGCTGCCGCGGCGGCCCCTGCTGCGCTGGTGGTGCCGCTGGCGCCACCTCCCCTCCCCGGTGTCGGCGTCCGAGCTGATTGCCGCGGGCCTGCGGCCTGGACCGGCCCTGGGGGAGCGCCTGCGGGAGCTCCGGGGGGAGCGGCTGCGGGGCGAACGGCTCTGAGCCGTCGCCGCGAATGGCGGGCCCGACAGGTCCCCTAGGGTCACCGGGCATCGGCTTCCCCTGCGCCGAATGACAGCGTTGAGCGAACCCTTTCTCCCGCTGCTGCTGGCCGTCGCAGCACCGCTGCTGTGGGGATGGCGCTGGCGACGTCCCTGCTGGCAGATGCTGGTCCTTGGCATTGGCTCCTGGGCCGCCATCGGCTGGCTGTCGCTGTTGCCGGGGGGGGCCACGCTGCGCCAGTCCTACGGCCTGCTGGTCGTCCTCGACCTGCTCCTGGTGGCGGCGACCCTGGCCATCCGGCCGCGCCGCTGGTGCCGGCGGCTGACCGACCCGGCCCTGGTCCGCCCGTTGCTGGCGGTGCTGGCTCCCGCCCTGATCTGTGCGCTGGCGCTCGGTCTGCGGGGGGTGGTCATGGAGTTCCCCTCCGATGGCTTCGTCTACTACGCGACCTACTTCGGCAGCGATCTGCTCGACACGGTGCGCCTCGACCCGTTGCGCTACCGCTCGCCGGCCAACTGGTTCTTCACCGCAGCCAGCTATCTGTTCGGCTTCCCCGAGGCCCTGGCCCCGGGGCGGGCCGGCCTGCTGGCGGCACTGAACACCTTCCTGGTGCTGGCCGCCAGCTGCCAGCTCAGCCTGCGCCTCAGCGGTCGGGTGGCCTTCGGTTGGCTCACGGCCCTGCTGTTCCTGCTGGGCATGGGGCATCAGAACTTCTCCTTCTTCCACCAGATCGCCCTCAACGGCACCTTGCCCGGGCTGGCCCTGGTGCTGGCCGCCGCCACGCCGCGGCTGGGGCTGCTGCAGCGGCCGCGCTGGCCCGGTGCCCGCC
>NZ_JAYGHZ010000199.1:0-1011 GCF_034931285.1 Synechococcus sp. BA-120 BA3 | reverse complement strand
CGGCGGCGCAGGCCAGGCGCAGCAGGGGCCGGCCGGTCCGGTCCACCACGAAGCTGGCACCGTCGAAGACCAGCTCGTCGTTGCCGCCCACCTGGTTGAGGTAGACCACTGGCACCCCCAGCCGGGCCGCCGCCCGGGCCGCCAGCCCCTGGCGCACCTCCCCCTTGCCGCGGCCGAAGGGGGAAGCCGAGAGGTTGAGCAGCAGGTCGATCCCCGTGGGCACCAGATCGGCGATCGGATCCACCGCGTCCGGCCAGCGGCTGCGCAGGGTCTCCTCCACCCAGAGGTCCTCGCAGATCGTCAGCCCCAGGCGCCAGGGGCGGCCGCCCGCCACCAGCTCCAGCACCGCCGGGGCGTCGCCGGGCAGGAAGTAGCGGCGTTCGTCGAAGACGTCGTAGCTGGGCAGCAGGCGCTTGCGGCAGACGATCCGCCAGCCGCCCCGCTCCACCAGGGCCAGGGCGTTGTGCAGCCCCGGCTGGCGCCGGCCGGCCACCGGCTCGGCCACCCCCACCAGCAGGGACAGTCCCCCTGGGCAGGCTGCCGCCAGGGACGCGAGGACCCGCTCCTGGCGCTGGATCAGGGCGGGCCGCAGCAGCAGGTCGCGGGGCGGGTAGCCCCACAGCGACAGCTCGGGGGTGAGCAGCAGGTCGGCACCGCCGGCGCGGGCCCGCTCGGCGGCCGCCAGGATCCTCCGGCCGTTGCCCTCCAGGTCGCCCACCAGGGGATTGAGCTGGGCCAGGGCGAGGCGCATCAGGGCTCGGAGAGGCCGTAGAGATTGTGCTGCAGCAGCACCGGCCAGAGTTCGGACGGTACCTGGGCCGGATCGGGCTGCTCCCGGATCCGGGAACTGGCACTGGGGGGGATCGCCAGGGGCAGCAGGTCGACCGTCGCCCCCAGCCCCCGCAGCCGCTCCAGGTCCGCCGGCTGCAGGGGCCAGCCCTGGCGGCGGGCGATGCCGAGCCGGCAGCCGCGCAGCAGCTCCTCGGCCCGCCTCCAGCGGTGGATCTGGCC
>NZ_JAYGHZ010000198.1:0-1021 GCF_034931285.1 Synechococcus sp. BA-120 BA3 | reverse complement strand
GGCCGAGGATCTGCCGGTGGGAGCCACGGCCCGCCTCAGCCTGCGGCGCAGTGAGACGGGCGCCGGCTTCTGGCTGCCCACCACCGCCCTGGTGGCCGCCGAGCGGGGGCTCTGGTCGGTGTACGTGCTGGGCCCCGCCGGTCCCGCGCCGGAGCAGGGCCGCCCGGTGGTCCGGCGCCTGGTGGAGCCGCTGCACAGCGAAGGCGACCGCTCCCTCGTCCGCGGCACCCTGCGCCCCGGCGACCGGGTGATCGCCGCCGGCACCCACCGGGTCGTGCCGGGGGTCCGGGTGCAGGAGGCGCCCTGATGTTCGACATCTTTCACCGCAACCGCCAGCTGCAGCTGCTCACCCTGCTGCTGGTGGTGGTCTGGGGGCTGTCGGCCCTGCTCACCCTGCCGCGGCTGGAGGACCCCCTGATCACCCAGCGCAACGCCCAGGTGGTCACCGCCCTGCCGGGGGCCACGCCGGAGCGGGTCGAGTCCCTCGTCACCGAACCCCTCGAGGAGGCCCTGCTGGAGCTGGAGGAGGTGGACCATCTCGACTCCACCTCCTCCACCGGCACCTCGGTGATCGCCGTGAGCCTCAAGGAATCGATCCGCCAGGTGGCGCCGGTGTGGGGCAAGGTGCGCAGCAAGATCGACGACGCCACCCCCGACCTGCCGCCGGAGGCCACGGACCCGGAGTTCCGCGACGGCAACATCGGCGCCAGCGCCCTGATCGTCGGCCTCACCTGGGAGCTCGACACCCCCCCCAACCTGGGCCTCCTCACCCGGCTGGCCGACGACCTGGCCAGCCGGCTGCGGGCCCTCCCCGGCAGCGACCGGGTGGAGCTCAGCGGCGAACCCGACGAGGAGATCCGGGTGGAGATCGGCGCCCGGGAGCTGGCCCGGCTCGGCCTCACCCCGGCGGGCCTCTCCGAACGGATCGCCGCCAGCGACGCCAAGGAGGCCGCCGGCCAGGTGCGGGGCCCCCGCAGCGAGCTGCTGCTGGAGGTGGATGGCGCCCTCGACTCCCTGGAGC
>NZ_JAYGHZ010000197.1:0-1027 GCF_034931285.1 Synechococcus sp. BA-120 BA3 | reverse complement strand
ACATAGCCCTCCTCCAGCGCGATCTCGGCCCCCAGCGCCTTCAGCGCCATCAGGTGCAGGTCCACGGGCCGCGCCCCGATGGTGCACCCGCCCGGCAGCGACACCCGTGCCTCGCCCGTGCGGGCCAGCAGAGGCCCCAGCACATTGAACGAGGCCCGCATCTGGCGGACCAGATCATAGGGGGCAAAGGTCGAGGTGATCTCGGGCGCATGGAACAGGGTCTGCTGCGCGCCCGCCTCTCCCGATTCGGTGACCTCGACGCCCAGCTGGCGCAGCAGCCGGCCCAGGGGCCCGGGGGCCCCGGCCCACCAGGCCACCCCGCCATAGCTGAGGGCCGTGGCCGTGGCCTCCGCCGCATCGATCAGGGTCACCGCCAGGCCCCGCTCCACCAGCTCCAGGGCGAGGAGGCTGCCGGCCAGCCCGCCCCCGATGACGGTCAGCCGGCCGGGGGCGGCCACGCTCAGATCTGCAGGGTGAAGGAGCCGATCACCACGGCGAACAGGTCCTTCACCTTGTTCCAGCGGGCTTCGTTGGTGCTGGCGGCAAAGGTGTAGAGCCGGCCGCGGTCGACCACCACCGTGGCGAGCTCGTGGCGATCCCGGTCGGCCAGATGGACCGTGTACTCCAGGTCGTAGTAGGTGCGGCCCCCCTGCTCCCGCTCGTGGGCTTCCACCAGTTCGGCGTCGCGGCCGCTGCCCGCCGGCGAAATGACGCTGCGCCGCAGGGTCTCGCCCACCTCGACGGCACTGCCGAGCTGGCTGAGATCCCGGTCGGGGGTGACCTCCGACACCACCAGGCTGAGGGTCTCGTCGCTGTTGATCAGGTCGTGGAAGACCACCTGGGGGCCGTTGCTGACCTGCACCCGGGTCCAGCCGGTGGGGTACAGGAAGGCGTAGCGGCCATCCGGGCTCTGGAAGGAATTGAGGCCCGCGGCGGCGGCGCTGCAGCCCACCAGCATCACGGTCAGCAGCAGGGCCGCCAGCAGGGAGCCGCCCCGGGCGCGCCAGGGGGCGGCGGGGGAGGGGGC
>NZ_JAYGHZ010000196.1:0-1033 GCF_034931285.1 Synechococcus sp. BA-120 BA3 | reverse complement strand
GGGCCGTCGTCGCGCAGCACCAGCCGACCGTCGCCGCCCAGCTCCCGCACCTGGGGGTGGGTGGGCTGGCCGCGCAGCAGCAGGTCCACGGTGCCGGCCACGTCGCGGTGCACGAGCCAGCGGTGGCGGCTGTGCATCTCCACCGCCAGAGGAAAGGTGGGCTCGGCGGCCCGTTCCAGCACGGTCTTCTGGGTGCGGCGCCGGCGCGCCTCCTCATCCCCCAGGGTCACCGACTGGATGCCGCCCACCAGGTCGCTGAGGGTGGGGTTGCGGATCAGGTTGGCCAGTTCGTTGCCGTGGGCCGTGGCCACCAGCATCACGCCCCGTTCGGCGATGGTGCGGGCCGCCTGGGCCTCCAGTTCGGTGCCGATCTCATCGATCACGATGACTTCGGGCATGTGGTTCTCCACCGCCTCGATCATCACCTGGTGCTGCAGTTCCGGGCGGGCCACCTGCATGCGCCTGGCTCGCCCGATGGCGGGATGGGGGATGTCGCCGTCCCCGGCGATCTCGTTGCTGGTATCGATCACCACCACCCGGCGCTGCAGGTCGTCGGCGAGCACCCGGGCTATCTCCCGCAGGGCCGTGGTCTTGCCCACCCCGGGGCGGCCCATCAGCAGCAGCGACTGGCCCGTGTCCAGCAGGTCGCGCACCATCGCCACCGTGCCGAACACGGCCCGGCCCACCCGGCAGGTGAGCCCCACCACGTCGCCGGTGCGGTTGCGGATGGCGCTGATGCGGTGCAGGGTGCGCTCGATGCCGGCCCGGTTGTCGCCGCCGAAGGGGCCGAGACGCTGCAGCACCGCCGCCAGATCGGAACGCTCGATCGCGTCATGGCCCAGGGCCCGCACCCGGCCGGGGTAGCGGGCCTCGGGCACCCGGCCCAGGTCGAGCACCACCTCCAGCAGCCCCTCCCGCGGCTCCGGCCCCGCCAGGGCCCGCTGCACCACGGGCGGCAGCACGGCCAGCAGACGATCCAGGTCGTCGGTGACCCGCTGGGGGGAGAGGGACGGGGGGGGCGAAGGCTCCAGGG
>NZ_JAYGHZ010000195.1:0-1044 GCF_034931285.1 Synechococcus sp. BA-120 BA3 | reverse complement strand
GCCGTATACTCAACCGATATTTGATCAAGTTAAACGCATGAGCACTCAACCATTTTTGCCATTTGCTTTGCCAGAAATTGGCGAGGAAGAAATTCAGGAAGTGGTCAATTGCCTGCGCTCGGGCTGGTTGACTACAGGCCCCAAAACCCGGCAATTTGAAACTGATTTCGAAGCCATGCTGAACGCAGCGGGCGGTGGTGTGGCGGCTGGCAGTCAGCCAGTGCAGGCCATTGCTGTTAACTCAGCGACTGCGGGTTTGCACCTGGCGCTAGAAGCCATTGGTATTGGGCCTGGCGATGAAGTCATTGTGCCCACCCACACCTTTACTGCCACTGCCGAAGTGGTACGTTACCTGGGTGCCGATCCTGTTTTTGTCGATGTACTGCCCGGTAGTTTGAATATCGCTCCTGCCTTAGTTCGCGCGGCCATTACCAATAAAACAAAGGCCATCATGCCAGTTCACTTCGCGGGGCTGGCTGCCAATATGTCGGCCATCGTTGCGATCGCTCAAGAACATGGTTTGAAGATAGTCGAAGACGCAGCACACGCCTTACCTTGTGTGGTTGATAGTGTCGCCGTGGGCAACCTGCAAACTGATGCAGCCGTATTCAGTTTTTATGCCAACAAAACCATTACCACTGGTGAAGGTGGTATGGTGGTCTCTCGCAATCCCGAAATCATCAAGCGCTGCAAAACCATGCGCTTGCATGGTATTAATCGTGATGTATTTGATCGCTTCACCTCCAAGGCACCCAGTTGGTATTACGAGGTAGTGGCACCTGGCTTCAAGTACAACCTCACAGATCTCGCCTCGGCCATGGGCATTCATCAACTGAAAAAAGCTGAATTGTTTCGGGCCAAACGGCAAGCCATCGTTGATCAATACAACGCAGCTTTTGAAAATTTGCCTGTTGTATTACCACAAGGCGCGGCTGCTAACGGCTTACATTCTTGGCACCTGTACATTTTGCGTTTAAGTGATCAATGCCCACTTACGCGCGATCAGTTTGTTGAAGCGTTGTATGCGCAGGGCATTGGTTGCAG
>NZ_JAYGHZ010000194.1:0-1071 GCF_034931285.1 Synechococcus sp. BA-120 BA3 | reverse complement strand
CGTCGGTGGCGTCAGATGTTTATAAGCGACGGGTGCCCACCGGCTGCTGGCCGGCAGCATGACGCGCGGCTGCGGCGATCTCGATGCCGAGGCCCTCGCCGACCGCGTCGAAGGGGCCGGTGCGGCCCTGCGGGTGGAGGCCCACGAGGATGGCCTGGTGCTGGCCCTGAAGTGCGCCGCCGACGACGCCGCCACCCTGGTGCCCCTGCTGCTGGCGATGTCCCGGCGACCCCTGCTCGAGGCCGACCAGGTGGCGATCGAGCGCCAGCTCAACCTGCAGATGCTGCAGCGCCAGAAGGAGGACCCCTTCCAGCTGGCCCATGACCAGCTGCGCCGGCTGCTCTACGGCGACGGGCCCTACGGCCATGATCCCCTCGGCATCGAAGCGGAGCTGGCCGGCCTCGGGCCGGACGACCTGCGCCCCCTGGTGGAACGGCTCGGAGGCGATGGCGCCGTCCTGGTGCTCTGCGGCGACGCCCCCGCCGCCCTGGGGGAGGCGCTGGAGCAGGAGCTGGCAATCTCTCCCTGGGGCACCCACGCCCCGGTGACCCGGCCCTTCGCCGGTCCGCCGCCGGCCACGGGGCACCTGGGTCAGCAGATCCAGGACACTGAGCAGGTGGTGCTGATGCTGGGGGCCGCGACCGTTCCCCTGGCCCATCCCGACGCCCTGGCCCTGCGGCTGCTGCAGGCGCACCTGGGCCTCGGCATGTCCAGCCGTCTGTTCATCACGATGCGGGAGGAGCGTGGCCTGGCCTACGACGTCGGTGTGCACCTGCCGGCCCATGCCGGCGGCGCGCCGTTCGTGATGCACCTGTCCACCTCGGCCGAGCGGGTGGCGGAAGCCACCACCTGCCTGCTGGACGAGTGGCAGCGGCTCCTCGAGGAGCCGCTGGACGAAGGCTCACGGCTGCTGGCCCTGGCCAAGTTCCAGGGCCAGGACGCCATGGGGCGCCAGACCTGCTCCCAGATCGCCGAGCGGCTCGCCCTGGTGCTCAGCCAGGGCCTGCCCGCCGACCATGTGCGCCGGGTGCTGGAGCGGGCCCCTGGCCTGGGCGCCGAGGACCTGCGCGC
>NZ_JAYGHZ010000193.1:0-1077 GCF_034931285.1 Synechococcus sp. BA-120 BA3 | reverse complement strand
CGGCTGCAGACCCTCCGTCGAGCAGATCAGCAGCTTCCAGCGCTTCTTGCCATCGGCCTCCTGGATCGGCCTGGAGTAGTAATCGCGCTCCCAGTCCGGGCCGGGGGCCTGCACCGCTACCGCTGCGCTCATCCTGCGTCCTGTTCCTGCTGGCGCAGCAGCGAGCGGGCCCGGTGGGCCCGGTCCTCGGCCTCGGCCATCACGGTGTCCTTGGCGATCAGCAGCTCGCCGGGGGGACCTTCGAGCAGGGCGGTGTTGAGGGCGATGCGGCCCCGGGCGGGGTCGACGGCGGTGATCAGGGCCTTGAGGTGCTCACCCTGCTGGAACGCCTCGCGCAGATCCCTCAGGGCACCGCCGGTGATCGAAGACTGGTGCAGCAGGCCGCTGACGCCGCCCAGATCGACGAAGAAGCCGTAGGGCTTGATCGACACCACCTGGCCTTCCACCAGCTGCCCCACCTCCAGGGTGGCGAAACGGGCGGCGGTGGCAGCCCGCTTCTCGGAGAGCACCAGCTTGCGGGTCTCGGCATTGACCTCCAGGAAGGCGACGCCCAGGGTCTGGCCGACCAGGGCCTCGTGGTTCTCGCCCTCGTTCAGCTGGGAACGGGGGATGAAGCCGCGCAGGCCCTCGAGGTCGCAGGTGACACCGCCGCGGTTGAAGCCGTTGACCTTGACCTGCACCACCTTGCCCTCCTTCTCCAGCTGGCGCACCTTCTCCCAGCTCTGGCGCAGGGCCAGGGCGCGGGCGCTGATCGTCACCATGCCGTCGGCGTTCTGCTCGCGGGTGACGAGCACCTCGATCGGCAGCCCCTTCGGGAAGCGCTCCTTGAGGTTGGTGATCACCCCCAGGCCGCACTCGCTCTTGGGCATGAAACCGGGGGCCTTGCCGCCGATGTCCACATAGACACCGTCGCTCTCCATGCCGATCACCACCCCCTGGACCACCTCGCCGGTGGTGCCTACCGGGGCGTTCTCATCGAGGGCGGCGAGGAAGGCCTCCTCGTCGAAGTCGAAGTCGTCGACGGTGCGGGCCTGGCGCGAGGCCTCGCCGGGGGCGGCCTCGGCGGCGGCGGGGGCC
>NZ_JAYGHZ010000192.1:0-1083 GCF_034931285.1 Synechococcus sp. BA-120 BA3 | reverse complement strand
CCCCACCACCTGCGGCACCTGCGGCGGCGCCGGCCAGGTGCGCCGCGCCACCCGCACCCCCTTCGGCAGCTTCACCCAGGTGGCGCCCTGCCCCACCTGCGATGGCACCGGCCAGGTGATCGCCGACCCCTGCAACGCCTGCGGCGGCCAGGGCCTGCAGCAGGTGCGCAAGAAGCTGCGCATCAACATCCCCGCCGGCGTCGACACCGGCACCCGCCTGCGGGTGGGCCAGGAGGGCAACGCCGGCCAGCGGGGCGGACCGGCGGGCGATCTCTACGTCTTCCTCACCGTCCAGTCCCACCCCCAGCTGCGCCGCGACGGCGTGACGATCCACTCCGAGGTGTCGCTGAACTACCTCCAGGCGATCCTGGGCGACACGATCGAGGTCGAGACCGTCGACGGCCATGAGCCGCTGGAGATCCCTCCCGGCACCCAGCCCGGGGCTGTCATCACCCTCCAGGGCAAGGGGGTGCCCCGGCTGGGAAATCCGGTGGCCCGCGGCAACCATCAATTCACCATCAAGGTCCAGCTGCCCACCAAGCTCAACGGTGAGGAGCGGCAGCTGCTCGAGCAGCTGGCCGGCCACCACACCAGCAAGGGCCAGCGCCACCACCACAAGAGCGGCCTGTTCGGCGGCCTGTTCGGTTGAGTGGCATGGGCGGCTCGCCGGCGGTCCTCGATCTGCGGGGAACGCCCTGCCCGGTGAACTTCATCCGGGCCCGCCTGGCCCTGGAGCCCCTGCCGCCGGGGAGCTGGCTCCAGATCGACCTGGACGGGGGGGAACCGGAGCAGATGGTGAGCGAGGGTCTGCGGAACGAGGGTCACACGGTGCAGCGGGCCGAGCCGTCCCCCTTCGCCCCCGGGGACGGAGTGCGGCTGCTGGTGCGACGGGATGGGGGATGAGCCGCTGCCCGGCCGGGTGGTGGCCCTGCAGGCCAACTACTGCCTGGTGAGCCTCGATGGCCCCGGCGAGCCCGGGGGCGACGGCCCCGAGCCCTGGAGAGCCGGCTGCCTGCTCTGCACCCGCCGCACCCGCCTCGACAAGAGCGGCCTGCAGGGGTGCGTGGGCGGCCCCGTATACAC
>NZ_JAYGHZ010000191.1:0-1089 GCF_034931285.1 Synechococcus sp. BA-120 BA3 | reverse complement strand
CTCCAGGCCTGCTGGCTGCGGCTCCGGCCCCCTGAGGGGCCGGAGCTGGAACTGCTGGCCCCGCCGGCGGAGGGGCTGGCCATGGCGGCTGAGCCGCAGAGCTGAGCCGCAGAACTGGCCCGCTTAACGGTGTGGCCATTGCAAGGCTGGTTGCCCCACTCGGCTGGTTGCCCCGTTCCTGTACAGGCTGTACAGAATCAGGAAAGGCCCGGCAACACCGCTTCCCGTGCTGATCAGCCCGCGGATCAGGCCGAGGTGCGCTCGAAGGCGATCAGGCGGGAGAAGTAGAACGGCGCCTGGTTGAGGCTGCGGTGCACGGGGCGGAACCCGGCGGCGGCGGCCGCCGCCACGATGCCGTCCTCCCGCAGGGTGTAGGCGCGGGTGGTCTTGCTGGGCCCGGGGAACAGCTGGCCGATCTGTTTGAGCACCGCCAGCAGCGGCGTGTAGGGGGCGAAGCTGACGATCAGCTGCCGCTCGGCCATGGCCGCCAGGTGCCGCACCATCGCTTCGGCGGCCGCCTGGGGGTAATGGATGAAGACGTCCAGGCAGATCACCGTGTCGTAGCGGCCCTGGAGGCTCTCCAGATCCGAGGCGCTGAAGCTCAGCCGTTCCGAGGCCAGGCTGGCCTCGCCGGCCCGGCGGCTGGCCTCGGCCACCATGGCGGCGGAGAGATCGCTGGCGGCGATCGAGCCCGCCCCGAGGGCCGCCAGGGGCAGGCTGAGGCTGCCGACGCCACAGCCGGCATCGCAGAAGCTGCGGCTGGTCAGGTCGCCCTGCTGCTGCAGCCAGGCCAGCACCGCGTCCACGGTCTTCTGGTGGCCGAGGCGGATGTTGCGCTGGACCCGGTTCACCTCCTCGCTGTCGCTGTAGATGCGGTTCCAGCGCTCGAAGCCGGTGCTCTCGAAGTAGGCCTGCACCTCGGCCTTCTCGGCCTGCGTCTCAGCCTGTGCCTCGGTGGGCGCGGGGGGTGGCAGTTCCGGGGGCATGGGGCGCAGGGCCGTTCGGGTGGGCCGGATCCTAGGGAGCAGGCGCCTGGGGCACTGCCGCGGATCCGCCGGCCCCCGCCTCGGGGCGCCGCCAGTCCAGGCG
>NZ_JAYGHZ010000190.1:0-1119 GCF_034931285.1 Synechococcus sp. BA-120 BA3 | reverse complement strand
GTCACAGAGAACTTGGTGTTCATGCTGATCGTATTGCTACGAATTGCAATGATATTGCTTGAATTTCCTCTGATTTACTTTGTTGCTTTGTTGGTACTTGAAGCAGTTTTAACCACACTGGCGTTTCTCTGGCTATTCGGTGTTCATAAGCTTAAAGCTCTCAGGTTCGACAATTCAAATTTTTTAAGCGTGCTAAAGGTAGCCTGGTTATTGGCCTTATCTGTAGGCGCTGCCATGCTTTATATGCGTGTTGATCAAATCATGCTGGCCTCATTGCTCAATCAAGAGGCCGTAGGTATTTATTCTGCTGCTGTTCGAATAAGCGAAATTTGGTATGTATTTCCCGCTGTGATTGTAGGTTCAGTGTTTCCTAGAATTATCAGAGAATTGCGCGTTGATGCCGCGCGTGCTAATCGACAGCTCGATGTTTTGCTCACAGCGTTTTCAATTGTTTCCGTATCCGTTGGTCTGCTTATAGGCAATTACTCAACAGAGATTATTATTTTTCTCTTTGGCGAAGACTACCGCGCCTCCGCTTCAGTATTGAGTATTCATGTGTGGTCGTCGGTGTTTGTTTTTTCAGGAATTCTGGGCAGTCGGTGGCTAGTCGCTATGGACATGCAAAAGGTATTGTTGGTCTCTACCTTGATTGGTGTTGTTGCAAACATCGCAATGAATTATTTGATGATCCCGGTATACGGGGTTGAGGGGGCGGCCTGGGCCACCCTTGTTGCCCAATTCATGTCTGCAATATTGGTAAACTGCTTCCATCCAGTTTCGCGGCAACTATTCTGGATGCAGATGTCTGCTCTAAGCCTGTTCTCGCTTCGGCACATCGCACGTTGGTGGCGATTGAATTCCAGATAGTATGTCGCCCACCCTTCACAGCAGGCTTTGGTACACCTCCAACGTTCGCTTGGCCGTGGTTTTCCAACTGTATTTGGCGCTTTGGTAATGACCCGCGCTGATCAGTTCATTGCGAAGCGTAGGGCTTGACAGAACTCGCTCTACCGAGTCGGCCAGTTGTTTCTCGTCATTCGGGTTGAAGTACAAACATGCATTGCCCAGTATTTCCGGTAACACGCTGGCATTGCTGGAAATTACAGGGCAACCCAGTGC
>NZ_JAYGHZ010000189.1:0-1139 GCF_034931285.1 Synechococcus sp. BA-120 BA3 | reverse complement strand
TGACGTGGACCCCGGAAACCGGTCCAGGGTGAATGAGAGTCTTCAGCCGGCCAGACTGGGCCGGGGACTCGACCATGAAACGCACCAGGCACACATCCGAACAGATCATCCGCAAGCTCAAGACCGCCGAGCAGCTGATCGCCCAGGGCAAGACCGTCGCCGACGTCTGCCGGGTCATCGAGGTGACGCAGCCGACCTACCACCGCTGGCGCCAGCAGTACGGCGGCATGCAGGCCGAGGAGGCCCGGCGCCTGACCCAGCTGGAGAAGGAGAACGCCCGCCTCAAGAAGTTGTTGGCAGAGGCGGAGCTGGAGAAGGCCATGCTCAAGGACCTCGCCGAGGGAAACTTCTGAGCCCGGAACGCCGCCGCAGGGCTGTGGTGGTCCTGCAGGAGCGTTACCGGGCTTCTGAGCGCCTCGTCTGCCGGGTGGTGGGCCAGCACCGCAGCACCCAGCGCCATGGCGGCAAGGTCATCGACCTGCAGGAGGCCAAGCTCAGGAATCGCCTACGGGAGATCGCCTCTGAGCACATCCGCTGGGGCCGCCGGATGGCCTACCGCCTCCTGCGGCGCGAGTGCTGGACGGTGAACCACAAGCGGGTGCAACGGCTCTGGCGGGAGGAAGGCCTGCAACGGCCCACTCCCAGGAAGCGCAAGCGGGCACGACCCGCCGACGGCTCGGTGCGCCGCCACCGGGCCGAGCATCCCCACCAGGTGTGGGCCATGGACTTCCAGTTCGACGCCACCGCCGATGGCCGCAGACTCAAGTTCCTGAACGTGATCGACGAGCACAGCCGCCTCTGCCTGGCGATCCGGGTGGGCAGACGCTGCAAGGCCAAGGATGTGGTGGCGGTGCTGGAGGAGCTCACCAGTCTCTACCCGGCGCCAGCGTTCATCCGGTCCGATAACGGGCCGGAGTTCATTGCGCAGGCTCTACGGGATTGGTGTGAGGCCAGCACCACCACCAGCACGGCCTACATCGCACCGGGATCCCCATGGGAGAACGGATTCGCAGAGTCGTTCAATGGCCGGTTCCGGGATGAGTTCCTCAACACCGAGCTGTTCACCACAGCCCCAGAGGCGCAGATCCTGGCCGATCGCTGGCGCTGGGAGTACAACTCGCTCAGGCCGCACTCGGCCC
>NZ_JAYGHZ010000188.1:0-1164 GCF_034931285.1 Synechococcus sp. BA-120 BA3 | reverse complement strand
GCCAGCGCCTGCTGGGCGCCCTGCAGGTGGAGGCTGCCCGCAACCCCTGGCCGGAGCCGCTCGCCCAGCGGCTCCAGGCCGTGGCCCTGGCCCTCACCGAAGCCCTGCGGCTGGATCTGGAGGGCGGCGAGCTGCGGCAGCGGCTCACGGAGCGCGAGGAGCAGCTGGGCCTGCTGCTGCACCAGCTGCGCAACCCGCTCACGGCCCTGCGCACCTTCGGGCAGCTGCTGCTGCGGCGCCTCGGCCCCGACCACAACGACCGCTCCCTGGTGCAGGGCCTGCTGGCCGAGGAGCGACAGATCAACCGCTATGTGGAGGCCATCAGCGCGCTGGTCCACCCGGAGGGACGGCTCGCCGCCCCCCTCTCCCCCCAGCCCCTGCTGCTGCCGCCCCTGCTGAGTGGACCCGAGGGCCAGCCCCTGGCCGGGCTGCTCGAACCGCTGCTGCAGCGGGCGGCCGCCACCGCGACCCTGCAGGGGCGCGAATGGCACGGCCCCCGGACCCTGCCGGACTGGAGCGGCGACAGCGGATCGGTGGCGGAGATCCTGGCCAACCTGCTGGAGAACGCCTTCCGCTACAGCGCCCCGGGCGCCGCCGTGGGCCTGCACTGGGCCAGCGACGCCGGCGAGCTCCAGCTCACGGTCTGGGACGGCGGTCCCGCCATCCCCGAGGCGGAACGGGAGGCGATCTTCGGGCGGGGGGTGCGGGGAACCCGGGGCCAGGAGCTGCCCGGCACCGGCCTGGGCCTGGCCCTCGGCCGCGATCTGGCCCGCAGCCTGGGCGGCGAACTGGCGCTGGTGGTGCCGCCCCGGACCGTGGCCGAGGCGCTGCCTGAGCAGGGCAACGCCTTCCGGCTCAGCCTGCCCAGGCCGTCAGCACCGCCGCGATGAGCAGCAGGCCGAGCGATTCGGTCCATTCCACACAGGCGCCGTAGCTGTCGCCGCTGTGACCGCCGAGACGGCGGCCCAGGACCAGGGGAACCAGCAGGGCCGGCAGCAGGGCCAGCGCTCCGACGGGCACGGGCCAGGTGGCCAGGCCCGGCCAGGGCAGCAGCAGCAGGGGCGGCAGCAGCAGCAGGGCGGGCCGCAGCTCCACCGCCAGGCCGGCCCCGTGGGCGCGATGGAACGCGGCGCTGCCGCCGGGTCGCAGGTAGGGGAACCAGGC
>NZ_JAYGHZ010000187.1:0-1182 GCF_034931285.1 Synechococcus sp. BA-120 BA3 | reverse complement strand
CTGCCGGTCAGGCCACTGAGGGCCACGGCCTCCGCCAGCAGCGGCCGCACCCGATCGGCCCCGGGGGGTGGCGCCAGGCCCAGGCTGGCGGCCGAGACGCGCCAGCGCTCTAGGTGCTCCGCCAGCAGCCGGGGCTCCCCTCCCTCGACCAGCACCGTTTCGAACAGGCCATCGGCCAGCAGCAGACCGCGGTCGCTCAGGGGCAGGCAGAGCCGGTCGGGATCGCCCCAGGTTCCTTCCGGGGACGGCCCGTCGATCCAGGCGATGGCCCTGCCGGCCGGATGGGTGCCGCCGCCCCCGCTCATGCCAGGGCCTCCAGCAGCGGTTCGATCTTCCAGCCCATCTCCCGGGCCTCCCCGGCCGGGTCGGAATCGGCCACGATGCCGCCGCCGGCATGGAGCCGCAGGCGGCGGCCGTTCTGGAGGAGGGTGCGGATGAGGATGCTGCTGTCGAAGCCGCCGTCGGCGCCCATGTGGAAGAGGGAGCCGCAGTAGGGCCCCCGCGGCACCGGCTCCAGCTGATTGAGGCGCCGGCAGGCCCGCACCTTGGGGGCGCCGGTGATCGAGCCCCCCGGCCAGCAGGCCCGCAGCAGGTCAACCAGGCCGCGGCCGGCGGCGAGCCGCCCCATCACCACCGAGGTGAGATGGTGCACGTGGGCGTAGCTCTCCAGCCCCAGCAGCTGGGGCACGTGCACCGACCCCGGCACGCAGACCCGGCCCAGGTCGTTACGCAGCAGGTCGACGATCATCACGTTCTCGGCCCGGTCCTTGGGGTCGCAGATCAGCTCGGCCGCACTGGCGGCATCGGCGTCGGGGTCGGCCCGGCGCGGCCGGGTGCCCTTGATCGGCCGCGTCTCCACCTGGCCATCGGGGTGCAGGCGCAGGAAGCGCTCCGGCGAGGCCGAGATCACCGCCTCGCTACCGGCGACCGCCAGCCCGGCGAAGGGGGCCGGACCATGGCCCACGAGGCGGCGGTACAGGGCCAGCGGATCGGGCGGCTCCGGCCGCAGGCTCTCGCAGCAGGCGGTGAGGTTGGCCTGGAACAGGTCACCGGCGGCGATCCACTCCCGCAGGATCCCCACCTGGGCGGCATAGGAGTCCGGGGGGGTGTGCCAGTGCCAGGCGCCGCGGGCGATGCCGGGCCCCTCGGCCGACCGCTCCCCGGCCGCCGCCACTGCCCCGG
>NZ_JAYGHZ010000186.1:0-1193 GCF_034931285.1 Synechococcus sp. BA-120 BA3 | reverse complement strand
AGCAGCCGTTGCGTCGTTATCCGCTGAAGTGGTGGTGGGAGACGCTGCTGGCGGTGCTGGCGTTGGGTGGCCTGTGGGTGGGGATTGACGTGCTGCACCACCAGTTTCGGGGCAAGTTGTTCGTGGGCAGTGATCCCAGTCCTGTCCCTGCCCACGAGAGAATCAATAACTTCAACCCAATGATTCGTGGCACTGGCATCACACCAGATTGCACAGTGCCCGTAGCTAAGCCCTACGGATTGTCGACACGACCGAACTATGACATCTGCCAGAAGCCAGGCAGGCCTGGAGCTGGGGAGATTTTTCTGCTGGGTGATTCCCATGCCCAGCATTTAGTTCCGATGCTCGACCTGGTGACAAGTCGCACCGGCCAACGGCTAACCTTCGCTGCTATGGGTGGCTGTTTCCCTGATCCCATGGTTCAGATCAATTGGGGCATGAAGGACTACGGCCCCTGTCAGGACTTTGTCAGAGGCGAGATGGATCGGGCCGTGGAGCGATTGAAGCCTGGTGATATCGTGATGCTCTCAAGCTGGCTGAATTACTACCTCTCCGATACCGATGGCAGGGGGCAATCGAACGGGGCTGTCATGGAGTCCGGCGGTCGCCGGATCACGGCAGAGCAGGCGCGTGAGATTCACGCCACCAGCATGCGCCGCTTCGCCCAGCAACTGGCAGGTCGAGGTATCCAGTTGCTGCTTTTTGTTGACACGCCCATTCTGGCTCGAGAAATGATGTTTTGCCCTCGAGACTTCACCAGGACCTGTTCTCCTGAAGCCGAGCAAACCGCCCAGATGCAGCAAAGGATTCGGGATACGTTGAAGGCGGCAGCATCGGGTTTGCCGAATGTCCATGTTTTCGATTCCACCCCAACATTTCTTGATGCCAAGGGTCGGGTCACCTACAGGCAACCGGATGGAACGCCTCTCTTCGCCGATTCAAATCACCTCAGTATCACTGGAAGCCGATCCCTTGCGGACCCGTTTGAGCGTTTTCTGGTGAAGTCCGGCCTGATTCCGGCCCCGTCCCGCTGATGGTGGCCGTCACGGGCACCGGAGCCGCACCGTCGGCCAACCGCCAGGCGGAGGGTGGCAGCGGGAAGGGGGGAGGCTTCACCTACCGACCGGACATCGACGCGCTGCGTGGAGCGGCGATGCTGGCGGTGCTGGTGTTCCACCTGAACAAGGGGTGGC
>NZ_JAYGHZ010000185.1:0-1196 GCF_034931285.1 Synechococcus sp. BA-120 BA3 | reverse complement strand
CGCCCCAGCAGGAACACCGCCATGGCCCCGAGGCAGGCCCCGGCGAACACCAGCACGCTGCCCCAGAGCGGGCCGTACAGCACCCCGGCCAGCATCGAGGCCCAGACCCCCGGCAGCAGCAGGGTGACCCACAGGGCATAGAGGGGCACGAAGGCCATCGCCCCCAGCGGCGAACGCAGCCAGGCCAGCAGGTGATCCGACAGCCAGAGCGGGTCCATGGGGCCACCGTATCGACCCTGCCTACGCTTGGGTCAGCTGACCGTGTCGCCATGGCTGACCCGTCGGAGCTGGCGCAGCAGGTCGCCCGGGGGGCCCTGTTCCGGGGGCGCCACAGCGTCGCCGACCCGGGCGAGCCCCTTGAGGCGGCCGTGGGCGGCACGGTGCTGGCCGCGGGCGGCGGCAGCACGGTGGGCTGGCAGCTCTGCCGCAGCAGCCAGGAGCTGGAGCGTTCCCTGCACACCGACACCTCCCTGGGCGTCGGCCTGGGCCCCCTGAGCCTGCTGGGGGCCAAGCGCTCGTTCCGCGACTCCCTGAAGACCACCGCCTTCAGCCTGTCGCTGGTGGTGTGGGCCCGGCAGGTGAGCGTGGCGCTGGAGGCGGGCCAGACCCGGCCGCTGGAGGGGCTGGCGGTTCCGGCCGGCGCCGCCGAGCTGGAGGCCTTCGTGGCCCTGCACGGCGATGGCTTCGTGGCGGCGGCGGAGGTGGGCGGCGAGTGCCATGGGGTGTTCACCTTCTACGCCCAGTCGCGGGAGCAGGCACGCCTGGTGGAGCGACAGATCGGCGCCGAGCTGGGCCTCGGCGGCCTGAGCCTCAACCCCGCCCTGGTGGAGACGGTGACGTCGGTCGCCCGCAGCGCCGCGGTGAACCTCGGCTTCCGCATGCAGGTGAGCGGCACCCGGGCCCAGCCGCCGGCCGACGCCGCCTCCCTGATCCCCTTCGCCCACGACTTCGCCCGCCTGCCGCTGGATCAGCCGGCGCTGATCGGGGTGCGGACCCGGGGCTACGAGACGGTGCCGGCCATCGGCAGCGCCTTCGAGCCGGTGGCCGCCAACCGGCGGCTGTTCAGCGGCGACGCCGCGGGCGCCGGCCTGCTGGAGAAGCGCGAGCAGGTGGTGGGGCTGATCCGCCAGATGGACTGGGTGGCGGAAACGTACCGGCTCTACGGCGTGGCCCCGGACCCGGCGCTGGCCGTGCGG
>NZ_JAYGHZ010000184.1:0-1217 GCF_034931285.1 Synechococcus sp. BA-120 BA3 | reverse complement strand
GGCCCACCCGGGCGAGCAGGTCGCGGGCGGCCGTCTCCAGGGCAGGCCGGGGCCGCCCGGCCAGCTCGCCGGGCAGGGTGACGTTCTCCAGCACCGAGAGGGTGGGGATGAGATTGAAGAACTGGAAGATGAAGCCGATGTGGTCGCGGCGGAACAGGGTGCGGTTGCGCTCGTCGAGGGCCGTGAGGTCCACCCCGCCGATGCCCACGCGGCCGGAGGAGGGGGTGTCGATGCCGCCGATCAGGTGCAGCAGGGTGCTCTTGCCGCTGCCGCTCTGGCCCAGCAGAACCACGAACTGGCCGGGGGCGATGGTCAGGTCGACGGCCTGCAGCACCGTCCGCTCGCTCTCCCCCTCCTGGAAGCGCTTGCTGAGCCCCCGCAGTTCGATCGCGGAGGCCGTTGGCGCAGGAGATGGCGCATGGGGGGGCGCATCGAGCATTCAGCCAACGGCCTCGCGGCCACCACCACAGGAGCCGCACCAAGGTAGGGAGCCAGGGCTGCTCACCGGGAGCCGGCGCTGAACCAGCGGGATAGGGCCGACACGTCCTCGTCGCCATGGCCCGCCGCGATCAGGTCGTCCTCCATCGCCGCCACCAGCTTGGCCACCGGCAGCCCCAGCCCCCCGGCGGCGGCAGCCTCCAGGGCGATCGCCAGATCCTTGCGATGCAGCCGCAGGCGGAACCCGAGCGGGAACTCGCCCCGCAGCATGGCGCCGCCGCGGTGCTCCAGGGCCCAGGAGCCGGCGGCCCCGCCGAGCAGCGCCTGCCGCACCTCCTCCATCGGCAGGCCGAGCCGCTGCCCCAGGGCCAGGGCTTCGGCCACCGCCGCGTAGCTGCCCGCCACCAGCACCTGGTTGACGGCCTTCGCCGCCTGGCCCGCCCCCACCGGACCGATCGCCGTGATCGTGCGGCCCACCGCCTCCAGCACCGGCCGGGCCCGCTCCAGGTCGGCGGCCGCTCCCCCCACCAGCACCGCGAGGGTGCCGGCCCGGCCCCCTCGGTGCCGCCGGTCACCGGCGCATCCAGGTAGGCCACACCGCGCTCGGCCAGGGCGGCGGCCATGGCCCGGGAGGTGCCAGGAGCGATGGTGGAGAAATCGACCACCAGGGCCCCGGGCGCCAGACCGGCCACGGCGGCGATGGCGCCGTCGCCCCCCTCACCCAGCAGCACCGCCGCCACCGCCGCCATCTCGAGCGAGAAGCCCAGCAGCATCACCAA
>NZ_JAYGHZ010000183.1:0-1217 GCF_034931285.1 Synechococcus sp. BA-120 BA3 | reverse complement strand
TACCTGCGCCGCCTGGTGGTGCCGGCCGCCCGTGCCGTGGGCCTGCCCGAGCAGTACGCCTGGCTGGAGGAGAGCCTGGCCCGCTTCCCCACCGGAGCGGCCCAGGAGCAGCTGGCCCGCTCCGCCGGCTTCACCACGACCCGCCACCGCCCCCTGGCCGGCGGCCTGATGGGGTTGCTGGAGCTGCAGGCCTGAGGCGATCTGGCAGCATCAAGCCGACTTCCCTGCCGTCCTGGCCCGTACCCGACCGGCCCGCCATGCTCTTCCAGGACATCATCGCCAGCCTCAACCGGTTCTGGGCCGACCAGGGTTGCCTGATCCTGCAGCCCTACGACACCGAGAAGGGCGCCGGCACCATGAGCCCCCACACGGTGTTGCGGGCGATCGGCCCGGAGCCCTGGGCGGTGGCCTATCCCGAGCCCTGCCGGCGTCCCACCGATGGCCGCTACGGCGACAACCCCAACCGGGCCCAGCACTACTTCCAGTACCAGGTGCTGATCAAGCCCTCGCCCGATGCCATCCAGGAGACCTACCTGGCTTCGCTCGAAACCCTCGGCATCCACGCTGCCGACCATGACATCCGCTTCGTGGAGGACAACTGGGAGTCCCCCACCCTCGGCGCCTGGGGCGTGGGCTGGGAGGTGTGGCTCGACGGCATGGAGGTGACCCAGTTCACCTATTTCCAGCAGTGCGGCGGCCTCGACTGCCGGCCGGTGTCGATCGAGATCACCTACGGCCTGGAGCGGCTGGCGATGTATCTCCAGGATGTGGAGAGCATCTGGGACCTGCGCTGGAACGCTGAGCGCAGCTACGGCGACATCTGGCTGCCGTTCGAGAAGGGACAGTGCACCTACAACTTCGAGGCCTCCAACCCCGAACGTCTGCTGCAGCTGTTCGCCCTGCATGAGGCCGAGGCCGCCGATCTGGTGGCGGCCGGCCTGCCGGCCCCGGCCCTCGACCACGTGCTCAAGTGCAGCCACACCTTCAACCTTCTGGAGGCCCGCGGCGTGATCTCGGTGACCGAGCGCACCGCCACCATCGGCCGCATCCGCCACCTGGCGCGGCAGGTGGCCGAAGCCTGGCTGGAGGAGCGCCGCGCCCTGGGCTTCCCGCTGCTGGACGCGCCGCCGGCGTGAAGCGCACGCTGCTGGTGGCGGTGCTGGTGGTCGGCGCCTTCCAGGCCGGCCGCCTCACCGAGCGGGCCATCTGGCCCTGCC
>NZ_JAYGHZ010000182.1:0-1225 GCF_034931285.1 Synechococcus sp. BA-120 BA3 | reverse complement strand
CCCACGGTCTGGGGGGGCAGCCGGTGTTCGCCAGCCTCGTGTGGGCCGCCCCCGCTCCGGTGGGCGAGCCCCTGCTGGAGGCCTGCCGCGCCGAGCGGCACGGACTGGAGGGAACGATGGCCTGCGGCCGGCTGGAGCGGGGGCTGGTGGCCCGCTACCGGGGCCGCTCCACCCAGGCGGCCCGCTTCTGGTTCACGCGCATCTGGGCCCGGATCCGGGCCGAACGGGGCCTGGCGGCTCCGGTGCTGCCGCGGGTCTGGCCGTTCCAGGAGCAGCCGCTTGATCTGGAACCGCCGCTGCCGGTCCCGGCCCGCAGCTGGTGAGCGCCGGCCCCATGGAACAGCCGGCCTAGGTTCGCCCCAGGCGCAGCCCCCCCGATGCATCGCTTCCAGCTCTCTTTGCAGGCCCTGGGCCAGGCGCGCCAGCTGATCGCCGTGGGCCGCAGCCAGGGGGATCTCGCCCGGATCGCCGATCTGGTGGACAGCTTCCTGGACACCCCCCAGATGGAGGCCTGCATCGCCCGCTTCCGGGCCCTGCCGGGCGGGGCGGCGATGATGGACGAGCGCTACCCGCCCCTGCAGCCGGATCTGGAGCGGCTCGAAGCGCTGCCGGAGGGGAGCCTGGGCCACACCTACGCGGCCCTGATCCGCCGCTTCAACTACGACCCCGAGTTCTTCCGCCCCCGCCCCGTCGACACGGAGGGACGCTGGCTCACCCAGCGGATCGCCACCACCCACGACATCCACCATGTGGTCAGCGGTTTCGGCACGACGCCGGTGGGGGAGAACGGGGTGCTGGCCATCACCGCCACCCAGATCGGCTTCCCTGCCTATGTGAGCCTCACCCACGCGGCCCAGATCGCCGCTTTCCGCTTCAAGCTCGACAGCTACGAGACCCTCAGCCGCTCCATCAGCCACGGCACCACGATCGGTTTCACCGCCCGTCCCTTCGCCACGGTCCGGTGGGAGGAGGGCTGGGAGCTGCCGGTTGCGGAGTGGCGGCAGCGGCTGGGGGTGACCCTGCCGGCCGACGACGCCCCCTACGGATCGAATGCCGGCGAAACCGGCGGCGGCTTCTGACCCAGGGGCAGGCGCCAAAGCCAGGCCTAGCTTTCCACGAGTTGCCGGCGATGCCGTGGCCCCAAGCGTCCTGCGCCGCCCCGGGGCGGCCGCCCTGGTTGTGGGCCTGGCCGTGGCGCTCCTGCCTCCAGGTGCCGCCCGCAGCG
>NZ_JAYGHZ010000181.1:0-1227 GCF_034931285.1 Synechococcus sp. BA-120 BA3 | reverse complement strand
GTGGAGGCCCTGCGCTGCGGACCAGTGCCCCTGCGCACCCTGGACACCAGCTGGGGCCGCAGCAGCTACACGGGCTGGACCCGCGCCGCCCACGGCGCCGGGGTCTCCGAGGCGGCCCTCGACGCAGGCCGCGACATCAGCGATCCCAGCCCCGATGGCGAGGTCCCGGAAGGCGGGGACGCGGCCCTGTGGCCGGAGCAGGGTCCCCTGGCCGGCTTCGCCCGTGGAGCGGGGGCCGGGGACTGCCTGCACCGGATGCTGGAGCAGCTGGACTACCGGGTCCCCACCGACACGCCCGCCAGCCGGGAGCTGGTGGAACGGGAGCTGCGCCGGGCGGGGCTGGAGACGGAAGACCTGGAGCCCCTGCTGCGGGGCCTGGAGCAGGTGCGCCTCACCCCCTTCGGCGGCGGGCTGGGGTCCCTGCGGGTGGCCGATCTGGGGCCGGAGCGCCGGCTCAACGAACTCAGCTTCGACCTCACCCTCGGCTTCGCCAGGGCGGCGGAGCTGGCGGCTGCCTTCGCGGACCATCCCGGCGGCGCCTTCGGTGCCGCCTACGCGGCCGCCGTGGGGAGCCTGCCGGTGGCCAGCCGCGGCTTCCTCACCGGCTCGATCGACCTGGTCTTCACCGCCGCCGATGCCGATGGCGAGGAGCGCTGGTGGGTGGCCGACTGGAAGAGCAACTGGCTGGGCCGGCGGGACGGCGAGGGCAGACCCCTGGCCTGCGGCCCCCGCCACTACGGCCAGGAGGCGATGGCCGCCCTGATGGCCCAGAGCCACTACCTCCTGCAGGCCCACCTCTACCTGGTGGCCCTGCACCGCTACCTGGGCTGGCGCCTGCCCGGCTACGACCCCGAGCGCCATCTGGGTGGATACGCCTACGTCTTCCTGCGCGGGGCGCCCGGGGAAGCGGGGGCGCAGGCCCGTGGCGGAGCCGTGCCGGGCATGTTCGTGGAGCGTCCGCCCCTGGGCAGGGTCCTGGCTCTCGACGGGGCCCTGGGGGGCCACGGCACGGACGGCGCTGGGGAGGACCCGTCATGAGGGAACCCCTCCAGACCCCCCAGCCCTGGGTGGGAGCCCTCGCCCTCAGCCTGGCGGAAGCCCTGCCGCGCCTGCACGGCACCCGCCCCGATCCCCTGGTCGGCGAGCTGATCGCCGCCCTCACCGCGGCCCTGGCCCGGGGCGAGCTGGAGCTGGACCTGCGGGGCCCGCGACCAGTGGAGGTGAGCG
>NZ_JAYGHZ010000180.1:0-1251 GCF_034931285.1 Synechococcus sp. BA-120 BA3 | reverse complement strand
GGTATGGGCGGCAGCCGTGTCAGCCGTGTTGGTGGGGCCGGGACAGACCTGCTCCAAAGCCCTGGGGCCAGCAGGGGTCACTCTGCCATCGCTGCCGTGGGTCAGGATGGGAGTCCGAGCCCCAGACCATCCCCGCCCTTTCCCAGGAGAACCGCTTGGTCGCACGATCCGAAGCCTCCCAATCAGGCCAGAGCGCCCGGACCGTGCGCGTGCCCCTGCAGGACGCCAGCCATTCCCGCAAGAAGGCCCAGCTGCTGGCGGCCATGGAGCGGCCCCGGCCGCCCCTGCCGGCGAACCAGCGCAAGTTCAAGACCGGCACCACCGGTTTCATGCTGGCCATCCACGTGGGGGCGGTCTTCGCCCTGCTGCCCCGCTTCTGGAGCCTCCAGGGGGTGATCGTGCTGGCGGTCCTCTACTGGGCCACGGTGCTGGGGGTGACCCTTGGGCTGCACCGGCTGGTGGCGCATCGGGGCTTTGAGGCGCCCCGCTGGGTGGAGCGGCTGCTGGTGCTGATGGGCACCCTGGCCTGCCAGAGCGGACCGATCGAATGGGTGGGCCTGCACCGGCACCACCACCTCTTCTCCGACCAGCCCAACGACCACCATGACGCCGCCCGCGGCCTCTGGTGGGCCCACAGCGAGTGGATGCTGCACAGGATCCCGGCCCTCACCGAGATCCACCGCTTCACCGGCGACATGGAGAAGGATCCCTTCTACCGCTGGCTGGACCGCTGGTTCCTGCTGCTGCAGCTGCCCCTGGGGGCCGCCCTGTACTGGTACGGAAACTGGGCCGGCGTCCATGGCGGCGGCCTGGGGCTGGTGCTGTGGGGCATCCCGCTGCGCCTGGTGCTCGTGTATCACGTCACCTGGCTGGTGAACTCCGCCACTCACGCCTTCGGCTACCGCAACTTCGACTGCCCCGACCGCTCCCGCAACTGCTGGTGGGTGGCCCTGCTCACCTTCGGCGAGGGCTGGCACAACAACCACCACGCCTACCCCCATTCGGCCCGCCACGGGCTGCGCTGGTTCGAGTTCGACATCACCTGGCAGCACATCCGCGCCCTGCGGGCCCTGGGCCTGGCCCGGAAGGTGCGCATCGCCCCGGTCTTCGGTCGGCGCGCCGACGCAGCCGCCTGAATCCCTGAACCTGAATCCCTGAAGCAGCGCTCGGCCGGGTCCGCCGCAGCCGGGATCGCCGCGCCGATCTCGCGGCGGATGGCGGCCGCCAGGTCGTCCGGGGCCGCCTCGGATC
>NZ_JAYGHZ010000179.1:0-1253 GCF_034931285.1 Synechococcus sp. BA-120 BA3 | reverse complement strand
CAGCGCCGCACCCAGGCGTCGAAGCTGGCGGGCAACCGGGGCGGCACCAGGCGGGCGGGCCGCCGGCCCAGCCACCACCAGCCCGCCGCCACCCCGGCGATCCCCACCAGACCCAGTCCTTCGCCAGGCAGCGCCCGCAGCACCAGCTCGCCCCCGATCACCCCCCCGGCGAGCAGCAGGGCCTGCCTGCCCCAGCCGGCGGACAGCAGGGAGGCCAGGGCGGCAGGGCGCAGGGGATCCGGGGACGTCACGGGTGGGTACCGGCGGCGATGCCTCTCTAGCTCAGAAGGGACGGGGCTCACACCCCCGCGTCCACCTCCCTTAAGACACCGTCCCAGCAGATCCCGGCCGGACACAGCATGATTCAGCCTGTCGTCGGTTCCCCTCCGTGCCGTCTTCCGATGCCCGTGACGGCAACGCTGCGACGCCCGGCCAGGTGGTGACGCAGGACGGCCTGTTCCTCCTGGAGCCCCACCTGGAGGAGCTGCGCCGCGCTCTCCAGGAGCTGGAGGGCAGCGACCACTGGCACGGCGGCCTGCCGGTGCTGCTGCTGGAGCGCTGCTGGCTGCGCCTGAGCCGGGTCCCGGTGGAACACCTGGCCAGCCGCCTGCCGCCGGACTGCAGCCAGGAGGCCCCCGAGCTGCGGCGCTACCGGGAGCTGGTGGCCGCCGGTCGCCCGGCCTGGGAGGCCGAGCGGCTCTGCTGGGAGGATTTCGGTGCGGACGCCTGCCGGGAGGCGCTGCGGAAGTTCTGGGCCGCCCAGGAGCGGGGCACCCAGGGCTGGACGCTCGAGACCTACCTGGACCTGCTGCAGCAGTACCGGCGGCGCTTCGCCGCCGGTGGCCCCCGGCCCGTGCCGCTGCTGGTGCTGGCCCGGCGGGATGGCCGTGCCCGTCGGGGCAGGCACCGGCTGCTGTGGCTGGGTCCTGACGCCGCCGCCGGCCGGACGTCGATGCGCGACACTTGCCCCTGATTGCGGGCTGCGGCCATGGCGGACGACACCAACACCCCTCTTCCCGTGGGCTCCGGCCGCGGGGATGCCCCCGAGCGGGGCGGCCGTTCAGGGCCGAACCGGGAGCCCGGCGGCTTCCGCATCCGCCTCAGCGACAACGAGATGCAGGCCGCCCGCGCCCTGCAGGACGCCTTCGGCCTGCGCTCCACCGTCGCGGTGCTGGGTTTTGCCCTGCGCACCCTCGCCGATCAGCTGGAGAAGGGGCAGCTCGAGGCCCTGGTGGCCGAGCACCGGGCCCAGG
>NZ_JAYGHZ010000178.1:0-1267 GCF_034931285.1 Synechococcus sp. BA-120 BA3 | reverse complement strand
TGAGGTGGTCTGGTTTTTCTGGACAGGGTCCATCGTTAACCTGTGAGGCGGGGCACCGCCCCTAAGAGGGGGCTCCCACCCATGAGCAAACGCCGCACCCATAGCCCCGAGTTCAAGGCCAAGGTCGCCATGGAGGCGATCAGTGGCCGCAAGACACTCCAGGAGATCGCCGCTGATCATGCGGTGCATCCGATCCAGGTGAGCCAGTGGAAGAAGCAGCTGCTGGAGGGTGCCAGCGACCTGTTCACCCGGGGCAAGAAGACGCAGGCCAAGGACGAAAGCCAGGCCAAGGAGGCTGAGCTGTTCCAGCAGATTGGCAAACTCCAGATGGAGCTGGAGTGGCTGAAAAAAAAGTCTCAACTGCTCTGATGCCCGTGAACTGCGAAAACTGGTCGATCATGACCACCCTGAGCTCACGGTCAGCCGTCAATGTGAGCTGCTGGGCCTGCCTCGATCCTCTCTGTATTACCAGCCGGTGCCGGTGCGTGAATCCACGCTACGAATCATGGCCAGGATCGATGCCTTCTACCTGGAGGATCCGACCGCTGGCAGCCGTCGGATGGTGCAGTATCTGGCCAGAGACGGTATCCCTATCAGCCGTGACCGTGTCCGAAACCTCATGCGGCGCATGGGATTACGGGCGATCTACCAGAAGCCTCGCACCACGGTGCCGGGCGAACCATCAGAGCGCTTTCCCTGCCTGGTGGACCTCCAGCTCCTCACGGCTCCAGATCAGGTCTGGGCGACAGATATCACCTACATCCCACTGCGGAAGGGCTTCCTGTACCTGGTGGCGATTGTGGACCTGTTCTCCAGGCACGTGCTCAGTTGGAAGCTTTCGAACAGCCTTGACACGGAATTCTGCCTGGAGGCCCTGGAGATGGCCCTGGCCAGTCGCCACAAGCCCCAGATCTTCCATTCCGATCAGGGCTGTCAATTCACCTCATCGGCCTTCGTTCAACGACTCAAGGCAGAAGACATCAAGATCAGCTGGTCAGGCAGGGGGCGGTGCTTTGACAACATCCTGGTGGAGAGGCTGTGGCGCACTGTCAAGTATGAGGAGGTGTATCTGCGTGCCTACAGCGATGGCTGGGAAGCGGAGATCAGTCTGGCCCGCTTCTTCTGGAGGTACGGCCATGTAAGACCGCACAGCGCACTGGGAGGCAAAACTCCCCATGAGGTCTACACTGAGACCAAACCCTGTCCTTCCCGCCCAGAGTTAACGATGTCAGGGGCCGAATCTGTCCAATAAAAGCCATCCACCTCA
>NZ_JAYGHZ010000177.1:0-1328 GCF_034931285.1 Synechococcus sp. BA-120 BA3 | reverse complement strand
GCCGGAAGCTGCTGAGCGCGGCGCTGCCGCCCCGGGCCGACCGCACCCAGCTGCTGATCGCCAGCCGGCTGCTGCTGCTCGTGGACGCCCTGATCCGCCTGCCCCGGTCCCCGCAGCGCCCGGGGCGACCGGATGCGGGGCGCTGATAGGGTCGAGCCATCGCCGGATTCGCTTCCCCTTGCTGGATCTCACCGACTTCAAGCGCGACCTCTCCGAGCTCACCGACCGCCTGGGCCATGCCCAGGACTGTCTTTGACGTACCGGCCCTGAAAGCCCGCCAGCGGGACCTGGAGCAGCTGGCTTCCCAGCCCGGCTTCTGGGACGACCAGCAGCAGGCCCAGAGGCAGATGCGCCAGCTGGATGAGGTGAAGGCCCAGCTGGAGCAGCTGCAGCAGTGGCAGGCGGCGATCGATGACGCCCGCGCCACCCTGGAGCTGTACGACCTCGAGCCCGATGAGGAGCTGCTCGGCGAGGCCAACGGCGGCCTGCAGAGCCTCAAGGGGGCCCTCGACCGCTGGGAGCTGGAGCGACTGCTGAGCGGCCCCTACGACAAGGAGGGGGCGGTGATCTCGATCAATGCCGGTGCCGGCGGCACCGACGCCCAGGACTGGGCCCTGATGCTGATGCGGATGTACACACGCTGGGCCGAGGACCATGGCATGAAGGTGACCGTGGACGAGCTCTCCGAGGGGGAGGAGGCGGGCATCAAGAGCTGCACCATCGAGATCGACGGCCGCTACGCCTACGGCTACCTCCGCAACGAGAAGGGCACCCACCGGCTGGTGCGGATCTCGCCCTTCAACGCCAACGACAAGCGCCAGACCAGCTTCGCCGGTGTGGAGGTGATGCCCAAGCTCGAGGAGGAGGTGAAGCTCGACATCCCCGAAAAGGATCTGGAGGTCACCACCTCCCGTTCGGGCGGCGCCGGCGGCCAGAACGTCAACAAGGTGGAGACGGCCGTGCGGATCCTGCACATCCCCACGGGGCTGGCGGTGCGCTGCACCCAGGAGCGCTCCCAGCTGCAGAACAAGGAGAAGGCCATGGCCCTGCTGATGGCCAAGCTGCTGGTGATCGCCCAGGAGCAGCGGGCGGCCGAGATCGCCGACATCCGCGGCGACATCGTCGAGGCGGCCTGGGGCAACCAGATCCGCAACTACGTGTTCCACCCGTACCAGATGGTCAAGGACCTGCGCACCGCCCAGGAGACCACCGACGTGCAGGGGGTGATGGACGGGGATCTCGATCCCTTCATCCAGTCGCTGCTGCGCCAGGGTGTGGAGAGCGCCGCCGACGCGGCCGCCTGATCCCCCCGCTGCGCCCCCCATGCC
>NZ_JAYGHZ010000176.1:0-1347 GCF_034931285.1 Synechococcus sp. BA-120 BA3 | reverse complement strand
CCTCCAGGCTGTCGGGGGCGGCGTGCAGCAGCAGCCGGTGCTCGCCGGAAGCGGCGGCGGGGCAACCGGCGGGCCAGGGCATGGCCGCCGCCACCGGGGCCTCCAGGAGGCAGAGGGCGTTGAACAGCAGGGCGGTGGTGGGTAGATCCCTGGCGGCCTCCAGGGCCTCCTCCCAGCGGCCGAACCCCACCACCAGCTGCTCCCAGGCCACCGCTTCGGTGCTGGCCAGCCGCAGGGCGGTGAGGATCCCGTTGGTGCCGTAGGCGTGGTTGAGGGGGGCGCTGGCGGCGGCGTCGAGTCGCAGCAGCCGCGGCTCGGCCTCCAGCGTCACCACCTCCAGCCCCAGCAGGTGGCCCGGATCGCGCAGGAATCCCCAGCGCAGGGACCCCAGGCCGCCCGATCCGCCGGCGATGAAGCCCCCGAGGGTGGCGCTGCGGTAGGTGCTGGGCGCCAGCCGCAAGGCCCGGCCGTGGGCCGCCAGCTGGCCATCCAGCTGGGCCAGGATGCAACCGGACTCCGCCTCCAGCACGCCGCTGTCCGGGTCCAGCGACCGCAGCCGGTTGAGGCCGCCGATGTCGAGCACCAGGCCCCCGGCCAGGGGCACGCACTGGCCGTAGTTGCCGGTGCCGGCACCCCGGACCGTCAGCGGCACCCGGTGGCGGGCGCAGGCCCCGGCCACCGCCATCACCTGCTCCACGCGCTGCACCTTCACCGCCAGCTGGGCCCGGCGGCCCTTGAGCAGGGCCTCCAGCACGGGGGAATAGTCGTGGAAGTCGGCCGAGAGCCGGCCGAGTTCGGCGGGGGCGAGGATCGGCGTCAGGCCCAGCGGGCTGGCAGCCAGTTCCGCCGCCAGGGCCCCGATCCGTTCCGGATCGGCCGGTGCGGGGACGCTCCCCGGGAAGGTGATGTCAGGCATGGCAGGCGGCCAGGAGTGGGGACGGTTCTTCGCAGGGGGGAGGCTCCAGCCAGCGACCGGCCCGCAGCACCCGCCGCCGGGGGGGGCGGGCCAGCAGCTCGGTCCAGGAGGTGGCCCCCAGCACGAGGAGATCGGCCGGGGCCCCTTCCCGCAGCACCCCGTCCCACTCCAGGCCCAGCAGCTGGGCCGCCGCGGTGCTGAAGGGACTGAGCCCCAGGCGGCGCCAGGGCATCAGGTGGCTCGAGGCCAGGCTGAAGCGCAGCAGGGCGATGGGATCGAAATCCCCCCCCGGGAACCAGGGATCCTGGACGTTGTCGCCCCCCACGGCCACGGTCACCCCGGCCTCCTGCAGCGGGCGGATCGGGGCCTGGGGCCGCAGGGACGGCGTGCGGCGGTGGTGCTTGCCCAGCAGCCAGAGATTGGTGGTGGGC
>NZ_JAYGHZ010000175.1:0-1379 GCF_034931285.1 Synechococcus sp. BA-120 BA3 | reverse complement strand
CCCCGGCGGCGGCCAGGGGCAGCTCCCGCTCCCGATGGCGGTTATGGACCGTGAGCGCAAAGCCCCTGGCCAGCAGGTTGGCCGCCATCGGAGCGCCGAGGGCCCCCAGGCCGATGAAACCGACGGACAGGGACACCGGACGCCCTCAGACGTTGAACAGGAACTCCATCACATCCCCCTCGGCCACCACGTACTCCTTGCCCTCGCTGCGCAGCCAGCCCCGGTTGCGGGCCTCGGCCAGGGTGCCGGCCTCCAGCAACTGGGCGTAGGCGATGGTCTGGGCCCGGATGAAACCCCGCTCAAAATCGGTATGGATCACCCCGGCCGCCTGGGGGGCGGTCATGCCGGCGGTGATCGTCCAGGCCCGAGTCTCCTTCTCGCCGGTGGTGAAGTAGGTGCGCAGGCCCAGCAGGCGGTAGGTGGCGCGGATCAGGCTCTGCAGACCGCCCTCGCTCACCCCCAGGCCGGCCAGGTAGTCGGAGCGCTCCTCGGCGGCCAGATCCACCAGCTCGGCCTCCACCTGGGCGGAGATGCGCACCGCCTCGGCCCCCTCCCGGGCGGCCAGGGCTTCGACGGCGGCCACCCAGGCATTGCCCTCCGCCAGGTCGTCCTCGCTGACGTTGGTGGCATAGATGATCGGCTTGCCGGTCAGGAGGCCCAGGTTGCGCACCAAGGCCTGCTCCTCCTCGGTCAGGGGCACCCGCCGCACGGCGCCGCCCTGCTCCAGTTCCGCCTGCAGCCGGGCCAGGGCGCCGTCCTCAGCGGCGGCCTCCTTGCTGGTGCGCATCTGTTTCTTGAGCCGCTCGCGCCGCTTCTCGATCTGGGCCAGGTCCGCCAGGCCCAGCTCCAGGTTGATCACCTCGGCGTCCCGCACCGGATCGACGCTGCCGGAGACGTGGATCACGTCGTCGTCCTCGAAGCAGCGCACCACGTGGACGATGGCATCGACCTCGCGGATGTTGGCCAGGAACTTGTTGCCGAGCCCCTCCCCCTGGCTCGCCCCCTGCACCAGCCCGGCGATGTCCACGAACTCGACGCGCGTCGGCACGATCTCCTTGGAACTGGAGAGGTCGGAGAGCTTCTGCAGGCGCTCATCGGGAACGGCCACCACCCCCACGTTGGGCTCGATGGTGCAGAAGGGGAAATTGGCCGCCTGGGCCTGGGCGTTGGCCACCAGGGCGTTGAAGAGGGTCGACTTGCCCACGTTGGGCAGCCCGACGATTCCGGCTTTGAGCATGGGGGAAATGTAGGGGGGGCCCGGACGGGGCCCCTTCGGTCACCCGCCATCCACAACCCTCGCGCAGACAGGCGAAACTGTCGGCAGCGATCAGCCGGCCCATTCCCGCCATCACCCCCCTGCCGCCGGCGCCCGCTCCGAC
>NZ_JAYGHZ010000174.1:0-1403 GCF_034931285.1 Synechococcus sp. BA-120 BA3 | reverse complement strand
GTCCAGCACCCCCCCCAGATGGGGATCGTGCCAGCCGCCGATCAGCAGCAGGGGCCGCCGCAGCAGGGCCGGCGCCACGGGGTGCACCGCCCAGCCTTCCGCGACGGCGGGGTCGCGCCGCAGCCAGTGCAGCCCCATGCCCCGGGGATCGTGGCGTTCCAGCAGGGCCAGCCCCTCGTCGAGGAAGTCGCCGTGCTGGAGGCTGCGGCGGATCTCGTGCCAGCCGGCCCCGTCGCCCCGGCGCCGGCAGCCCTCGGCCGCCAACTGCAGGGCCCAGCCCAGGCCCAGGGCCCACCAGTGGGCTCCCCCTTCGCTGGCCCAGTGGAGACGCTCGTCGAGGCCACACATGGCCGGGGCGAGGCAGTCCGGCAGGGACGGGTCGTCCTCGCTCGCTTCGGCATTGGCCTCGTCGCCCGTGTTGAGCAGCTGGGTGAGGCCCTGGTAGGAGAAGCCGTAGGTGCCCACCCGGCCGCTGCTGCCCGCGAGGGCCCTGGCCCAGCGGATCGTGGCGGCCCCATCCGCCGCCTCCTGGGCGAAGCCGCCGAAGTCACCCTCCGATCCACCGCGGCCCCTTACGTCCTGGACCACCACCAGAAAGCCATGGCCGGCGTACCAGCTGGGGTGGGCGTAGGTGACGGTGGAGGCGATGGCCCGCCCGTAGGGCTGCCGCATCACCAGCACCGGCCAGGGACCTCCCCCGTCGGGCTGCCAGACGCGGCTCACCAGCCGGACCCCATCCACCATCTGCAGGGTGGCGTCGCGGGCCCGGACCACGGGGATCAGAACACCGTCGAGCAGTGCAGGCCGATCACGTAGGTGGCCAGCACCTCCGCATCCATGGGGCTCAGGCCACGGCTGCTGGCCAGGCTGGCGATCGACGCCTTGGAGGTGGCCGAGACGCCCTGGGCGTTCAGCTGGCGGAACTGCTGGCAGAGGCTCTGGGCCAGGGCCGGGTTCTGCTTCACCGATTCCAGCAGGGCGGACTGGGCCCGCGCGCTGGGCACGGCCGCGGCGCCCAGGCAGGCGGCGCAGAGGAGGGCGGCGAAGCTTTGGCGAAGACGGATGCTCGGGCGGGTGATCCGGGCGTGGCGGCGGTCGTCGCGAAGGGGGTGGTTCGTGGCTCTGGGGGGAGAAAGGCGGGTTGTTCGGGGCATCACTGCCTCCGTCCGTTTTCCCCATTCCAGTCACCCGTGCCGGGGCCGCGCAGGAGCGGAGGGTCAGTTCGGGGAGCGACCGGAGGCCTTCCGGGCCCGGCGGATCCAGGCCAGGACGAGGGGCAGGTCGACCGGGGGGACGGCCGAGCCGGTAAGCCGCCGCTGCAGCCGGCCCAGCTGCACCAGCAGCTGCTGGGGGTCGGCGGCGGCGAGTCCGGCGGGGCCGGCGATGCCCCCGTGGAGCAGCAG
>NZ_JAYGHZ010000173.1:0-1447 GCF_034931285.1 Synechococcus sp. BA-120 BA3 | reverse complement strand
GTGCTGTGGGAGGGGCAGGCCCCCGCCCGCTCCCGCCGCGGCCGGCGGCGGCAGCAGGCCCGCATCGGCACCCTCTGGCAGGACCTGCGCCTGATCGAGGAGCTGACCGTCCAGCAGAACCTCAACGCCGCCCGCCTGGCCCGCTGGGGCTGGCCCCGGGCCCTGCTCAACCTGCTGCTGCCCCTCGACACCGAGGCCTGCGCGGCGGCCCTGCGGGCGATGGATCTGGATCCGGCCCTGCTGGAGCAGCCGGTGACGGCCCTCTCCGGCGGCCAGCGCCAGCGGGTGGCGATGGCTCGCCTGCTGCGCCAGGAGCCCACCCTGCTGCTGGCGGATGAACCCCTGGCCAGCCTCGATCCGCGTCTGGCCGGCGAGCTGCTGGCCCTGCTGCTGGCCCAGGCCGTGGCCCCCCGGGCCCTGCTGCTGAGCCTGCACCGCCCCGACCTCCTCGCCGGCTTCGATCGGGCCGTCGGCCTCAGGGACGGCCGGGTGCTGTTCGACGGGCCCGTGGCGCAGGTGACCCCCGACCTGCTGGCGGATCTCTACGGGGGCACCTCGCCCGGCGTGGCCCCTTGAAACCGGCGCCGCCGCTGCTGATGCTGCTGCCGGCCCTGGTGCTGGTGCCCCTGGCCGTCCTGCTGCCGCCGCTGGTGCATGGGGGCGGCTGGGAGCTGATCGGCGGTTTCCTGGCGGCGGCGGTGACGCCCTCCCTGGATCCGGTGGTGCTGGCGTCGCTGCTGAAGGGGCTGGGGGTGACGGCCGGCATGGCCCTGCTGGGCTGGGCCGGCAGCCTGGTGCTTGGCCTGCTGCTGGGGGTGTGCAGCTCCCGCACGGTGTGGCGCACCCTGACAGGCAGCGCCCTGCCGGCGGAGCTGATCCGCCGCCTGCTGGCCCTGCCCCGGGCGATCCATGAGCTGATCTGGGGCCTGCTGCTGCTGCAGCTGGTGGGGCTGCAGCCGGCGGTGGCGGTGCTGGCGATCGCCCTGCCCTTCGGGGCCCTGGTGGCGCGGGTGCTGTCCGACCTGCTCGATGCCCTGCCCACCGCCAACCTGGAGGCCCTGCGGGCGGCGGGCGCCCCGGCGCCGGCGGCCCTGCTCACGGCCCTGGGGCCGGCCCTGCTGCCGGGGGTGCTCAGCTACGGCGGCTACCGGCTGGAGTGCGCCCTGCGCAGCGCCACCCTGCTGGGGGTGTTCGGCCTCGGGGGTCTGGGCACCGACCTCAAGCTGACGCTGCAGTCGCTGCAGTTCCATGAGCTCTGGAGCGGCCTGTGGCTGCTGCTGGCGGTGATGCTGGCCCTGGAGGCGGGCATCAGCCTGCTGCGGCGGCGCTGGCTGGTGCCCGGCCGGTTCGTGCTGGCCCGGCGGGGGGTGGGCGAGCGCAGCCGCGAGATGCTGCTGGCCCTGGTGGCCCTGCTGCCCCTCTGCGTCGTGGTGGGCCGGTCCCTCGG
>NZ_JAYGHZ010000172.1:0-1458 GCF_034931285.1 Synechococcus sp. BA-120 BA3 | reverse complement strand
GATTCAGGCGGCTGCGTCGGCGCGCCGACCGAAGACCGGGGCGATGCGCACCTTCGGGGCCAGGCCCAGGGCCCGCCGGTAGGCGCTGATCGCCTCCAGCAGGCGGCCCCGCTGGCGTTCGATCAGCCCCAGGTTGAACCAGGCCAGGGGCAACTCCGGGCAGAGCTCCGTCACGGCTGCCGTGAGGGACGCCGCCTCCTCCAGATCCCCCTGGCGCAACAGCAGGGCCCCGAGGTTGAGCCGCGCCCCCGCGCTGATCCGGCCATCGAGGGGCAGGGCCAGGGCCTGGCGGTAGAGGTCAGCGGCGGCGCCGGGCTCGTCGGGACCCCGGGCGATGGCGAGGTGCAGCAGCAGCTCGTAGCGCTCGGCGTGGGCGTCGGCCGCGGCACGGGCCAGGCCCTCCTCCAGCAGGGCGAGGCCCCGGCGGCGCTGGCCCTGGCTCACCTCCAGGGCCCCCAGCTTGGCGCAGGCGTAGGGATCCCCCGGCCGGGCGGCCAGCTCCGCCTCCATGGCCGCCCGCAGGCGGGCGGCCTTGTCACGCCCGGCCACCAGCTCCGGCCGGTACCCCTCGTGCACCAGGGCCGGCTCCGGGCAGGTCAGCACCTGCCAGTCGGGCTCCTGCCCCAGCAGCGCGGCCACGCTGTCATCGACCATGGCGTGGTAACGGCGGCTCCAGCGGATCGCCGCATGGCGGCGGAACAGGCGGCTGACGCTGGAATAGGGCGACTGGGCGGCCCCCAGCTCCTGGCGCAGCAGGTTGACCAGCAGCACCCGGGGCTGCTCCATCTGGGCGAGCAGCGGCGAGCGGGCTTCGGGCCGCAGCCATTCGTCCGCATCCAGCACCAGCACCCAGTCGCCCGTCACCAGATCGAGGGCGTGGTTGCGGGCGGGGGCGAAGTCCCCCGGCCAGTCCAAATGGTGCACGCTGGCGCCGCAGGCGGCGGCGATCGCCGGGGTGCCGTCGTCGGAGCCGGTATCCACCACCACCATCTCGTCGACGAAGCCGGCCACCGAAGCCAGGCAGCGCTCGAGGCGCTCGGCCTCGTTGCGCACGATCATCGACAGGCTCAGCATCGGACGCCGCGGGGCAGGACGGTCGTCCCAGGAGGCTAGGTGCCGGCGGGCGCTCAGTCGGTGAAGTCCACAGCAGCGCCGGGGGTGGTGTCGTCGTCGGGGGTGGCGCTCTCCTGCGGCCCGAAGCCGAGGCGGCCCAGCAGTTCCCCCTGGGCCAGGGCCATCTGCCCCGGCGACCATCCGGCCGGCACCTGGGTATCCAGCAGAGCGACCAGGGTCTCCCAGGCATAGGGGCTGCCGTAGACGGCCAGGCCCGCCAGCCGGCCGGCGGCCTGGAGCTGGCGGATCACCGCCGGCCAGGGATCCGCCCCGTCGGCCCGGCCGCGGAACGGGTTCGGCCCCTTATACACATCTCCGAGCCCACGAGACCCCAGGGTATCTCGT
>NZ_JAYGHZ010000171.1:0-1467 GCF_034931285.1 Synechococcus sp. BA-120 BA3 | reverse complement strand
GCCACCCCTTGTTCAGGTGGAACACCAGCACCGCCAGCATCGCCGCTCCACGCAGCGCGTCGATGTCCGGTCGGTAGGTGAAGCCTCCCCCCTTCCCGCTGCCACCCTCCGCCTGGCGGTTGGCCGATGGTGCGGCTCCGGTGCCCGTGACGGCGGCGATCAACCCGGCCCCCTCTGTGTGGAGGGCAATGTACCGACCGGCAGGCGCTGTCGGGTTCAGCCGGCGGTCAGCGCAGGAACCGGGCTTGCCACCAGACCCGCCAGCCACTCCAGCAGGGCCCGGTTCACCTGGTCGGGCACCTCGTCATGGGGGCAGTGGCCGGCCTCCAGCACGACTTCGGTGGTGCGGACGGGAGCATGCCGCTGGAAACTGGCGCGGCGACCGGCGGCGTTGATCCAGGGGTCGCGGATGCCCCAGAGCAGCAGCAGCGGCGCCGTCAGCTCGGCGAACAGTTCGTCGAGGGGCTGGCCGCGGGGGATGTCGAAGACGGTGCGGAAGACGCCGAAGGCACCGGGGTCCCGGGAGGGCCGCAGGATCGCCTCCACCAGCGCGTCATCCACGTTGGTGCGGTCGATGTACACCTGATTCAGGGTGCGGCGCACGTTGGCGGGTCGGCGCATGTTCTCGAACAGCAGGCGCTGCAGCACGGGGCTGCGCAGCAGGGCCGCGCCGATGGTGCGGCGGGCGATGGCCCCCCAGCCCGGCGGCGGGGCCTGCTCGTCGCTGAAAGGGCCAGCGGCATTGAGCAGGGCCACGCCGGCGGCCCGTTCGCCCAGGGCGGCAGCGGCGGCGAGGGCGGCGAAGCCGCCGAGGGAGTTGCCCACCAGCACGGTGGGCCGGCCGATCCGCTCCGCCACGTAGGCGCACAGCTGGTCGCGCCAGAGGGCGCCGCCATAGCAGAGGCCGGCGGGCTTGGCGCTGCGGCCGAAGCCGAGCAGGTCGATGGCATGGACCTCATGGGTGAGGGCCAGCACGGGGATGTTGAACCGCCAGTGGTCGGTGGAGGCCCCGAAGCCATGCACCAGCAGGATCGCCGGCCCGGTGGGCTGCTCCGGAGCCGCCCGCAGGGCATGCACCCGGTGGCCCAGGAACGACCAGGGGGTCTCCGGTGACGAATCCATGAAGGCAGAGGTGGCGCAGTGGAGGACGATGCTAGGAAGCGCAGCCGGCGTGCGGCCCTGCCCCCTGCGCCTGCCGCCATGTCCGACGCCTTCAGCCTCTCCGACCTGAGCCCCCTGCTGCCGGGGATCGCCCTCTGGGCCCTCGCCCTCTATCTGCCCCTGAGCGTTCCCCTGGCCCGGCTGGAGCAGGTCCTGGCGGAGGCTTCCCTGGAGGAAGGGCTGCAGCAGCTGGTGCTGGTGGGCGGCAGCCTGCTGCTGGCCCTGGCGGTGGGCCTGGCGGTGGAGCTGCTGCTGAGCTGGGCCCTGGGTCCGGGCTGGGCCGGCAGCCTGGGCCTGATCGCCGTG
>NZ_JAYGHZ010000170.1:0-1376 GCF_034931285.1 Synechococcus sp. BA-120 BA3 | reverse complement strand
GCCGTAGGCCTGGGCGAAGGCGGCCCGGGCGGTGGCGATGTTGCCGCCATGGCCGTTGATCACGTAGATGCGCTCGAAGCCGTGGCGCGCCAGCGAGAGCACCACGTCATGAAGCACGGCCAGCAGGGTGGAGGGCTGCAGGCTGATGGTGCCGGCGAAGCCCAGATGGTGCTCGGCCATGCCGAAGGCCTGGGCGGGGGTCACCAGCACCCCGGTGCGGCGCCCCACCTCCAGGGCCACCGCCTCGGCGGTGAGGGCGTCGGTGCCGATGGCGCCGGTGGGCCCGTGCTGCTCGGTGGACCCCAGCGGCACGATCACCCCCCGGCAGCGGCTGAGGTAGTCCTCCACCTCGGGCCAGCTGCGCAGTTGCAGCCGGATCGCCTCGGTGCTGGCGACGGGGCCCGGAACCGTGCCGGGGCCTGGGGCGGTGCTGGGCATCGATCGGGTCATGGTGAACATGGCGGCCGGCGCCGTGCTGCCTAGGATCGACCCTATCCGCGGCGTCACGATGCTGCATCGCAAGCTCGACCGATTTCGCCTGGAGCAGCGACCGGTCTGGGTCTACCTGCTGGACCAGCAGCGCTGGATCGAGCGGGCCCTGGTGGTGGAGATCGAGGGCGATCTGGTCACCCTCCGCTACGACGACGAGGACGGCGACGAACGCCACAGCTGGGAGGAAAGCGTCCGGCTGGCCTCGATCGGGGCCGTCAGCACCCGGCTGGCCTCGGTGAGCCGCTCCGCCGATGCCGACGACCTGCCCACCACCGGCGACTGCCCCGAGGCCGAGCGTCTGGGGAGTTCCTGATTCCTGGCTCGACGGCCGCCGGCTGGCAGGTCTCAGTGGGCGGTGCCGTTGCCGTCGTAGTCGTCGGTGTCGTAGTAGCCGCCCTTGGTGCCGAAGAACAGGGTGGTCAGCACGAACAGGCCGCTGACGGCCAGCAGGACGGTGCCGAGGTTGAAGCTGGCGGTTTCCATGGTTGATCCGTTGATCGGCGAGCCCCTGGCGACGCAGGGCTGCCCCCACTGTGGCCCTGCTCCGCCCCACCGGCGCGCCGAGGGTCACCACGGTTCGCTTCCCCGCACCATTGCGCTTCCGTGCACCATTCCCCGGCGGTGCCGCCCGTGAACGCCGCGGAAGCTGTCGCCCTCCCCCCGCCCTTCTTCGCCCGCCCCGCCGAGCTGGTGGCCCCGGAGCTGATCGGCTGCCTGCTGCTGCGGCGCCTGCCGTCGGGCGCCCTGCTGTGGGGCGTGATCGTCGAGACCGAGGCCTACTGCCAGAGCGAGCCGGCCTGCCACGGCCACCGCCGCCGCTCCGCCAGCAACGACACCCTGTTCGGCGAGCCCGGCCGCTTCTACGTGTACCTGACCTACGGCGT
>NZ_JAYGHZ010000169.1:0-1488 GCF_034931285.1 Synechococcus sp. BA-120 BA3 | reverse complement strand
CCGCATCACCGGCCTGAGCGGCTGGCGCGACCCCGACCGGCGCCTGCGCACCTCCGGGCCGGCGGCGGCCGTGTTCCGTCGCCGAGAGCGACTCGGCTACGACGACGGACTCGGAGACGCGATCATCGGCAGCTTCGCCAACTGCGCCGGCGGTGAGACCCCCTGGGGCACGGTGCTGAGCGCCGAGGAGAACTTTCAGAGCCAGGTGCCTGAGGCCGTCCACGCCGACGGCTCCTCCGTCTCCCCCGCCGCCCGCCCCTTCGCCTACGACGGCCAGCGCCTCGACGGGCTCGGCAACCCCTTCGGCCTGGCGGGCAACAAGTACGGCTGGATGGTGGAGCTCGACCCGCGCCGGCCCGAACGCCCCGCCGTGAAGCACAGCTGGCTGGGCCGCTTCCGCCACGAGGCGGTGGCGGTGCGGGCTGTGGCCGGCCAGCCCCTGGTGGTGTATTCCGGCTGCGACCGCCATGGCGGCCACCTCTACCGCTTCGTCAGCGACGCGCCGATCCGCGATCCGGCCGACCCGGCCAATGCGGAGCTGTTCGCAGCCGGTCGGCTCGAGGTGGCCCGCTTCGATCCGCCCGGTCCGGAGGGCGGCGAGGGCCGGGGCCGCTGGCTGCCCCTTGAGCCCACCACCCCGGTGGCACCGCTGGACCCCGGCCACTTCGCCCGCCACGGCGTGGAGCAGGCGGTGCTGCTACCCCACAGCGACCGCCTCCGGCCGGGGGCCGAAGCCTTCACCAGTGACGCTGCGGTGGCGGCCTACCGGCGCCGGTTCCGCACCCTGGCCGACCTCTACCCGGGCGAGGGGGAGGAGCGGATGGGGGCGATCCTGATCGACGCCCACCTGGCCGCCTGCGCCATCGGCGCCACCCCCGCGGCCCGGCCCGAAGACACGGTGATCGATCCCATCAGCGGCGAGCTGCTGATCGCCTTCACCGCCGGTGGCGGCAGCGGCGACGGCCGGGCCGACCCGGCCATCTTCCGCGGGCCCAAGGGACAGGCCAGCTGGCCCTACGGCTGGGTCATGGGCCTGGCCGACGACGGTCCGGCCCGGGGCGGCGCCTTCCGCTGGCGGCTGGTGGCCACCGGCGGGGCCCCCTGGCAGGGGGGGATGGGCTTCGCCAATCCCGACAACCTCGCCGTCGACCGGCAGGGGACCCTCTGGATGGTGACCGACCGCTCGACAAGATCGGCCGATCTCGATCTGTTCGGCAACAACAGCTGCTGGGTGCTGCCCAGCCGTGGCCCCCACGCCGGCGAGGCCTTCTGCTTCGCCACCGGTCCGATGGAGTGCGAACTCACCGGCCCCTGTTTCGATACCAGTGAATCCACCCTGTTCCTGGCGGTGCAGCACCCGGGCGAGGACCACGGCACCCGCGCCTCGGCGGAGGCCCGGGAGGCCCAGGCCCACCGGCTGGTGGACCGCTCCGGCCGCGCCTTCGAGCAGCTGCGCTGGGTGCCCCAGGGCTCCAACTGGCCCTCCGG
>NZ_JAYGHZ010000168.1:0-1536 GCF_034931285.1 Synechococcus sp. BA-120 BA3 | reverse complement strand
GCCGTCGGCCAGCAGCGGGCTGCGGATCGCCTCCGTGCCGGGCAGCCGGGCCAGCCAGGACGGCCGCCAGCGCAGGAAGGCGGCTCCGCCGCGACGCACCCGGGCGAAGGGACGGGGCTGGAACACACCACCCCCCGCCGCGATCTGCACCAGGCCCCGCAGCTGCTCCCCCAGCAGGGGCGCCGCATGGAGCGCCACGCTGCCCCCCAGCGAGTGGCCCAGGAGCACCACCGCTCGCCCGGCGGCCTCCCGCTGGACGGCGTCGGCCAGCCAGCGCCCGTAGCTGGCCAGGCTGGCCTGCAGCCCCCGGGGCCGGTCGCTGCCGCCGAATCCGGGCAGATCGGGGCACCACAGCGTCCAGCGGGGCGCCAGTTCCCGCCGCAGCGGCTGCCACAGGCGCCCCGCCAGCAACCAGCCGTGCACACACACCAGCAGGGGGGACTCGGGCGTCAGCGGAGCCGGAGCTGGGGCCGGTATCGCCTGGGTCCGATCGGAGCCGGTGGGGAGGACGCTCAGGACGGGTGCCGCGTCAATCCCCCACCCTGCCGCAGTCCGGCCGGCATCCGGCAGGATCTTCAGAACGCGTAGCCCTCTCGCCGTGCCCGGGACCCTTCCGCTGATGACCGACCTCTACGGTCCCGGGCACCGCCTCTGCGCCTGCCCCAACCCCAGCCTGGAGCTGGTGCTCAGCCAGACCCGACCGATCGACCTGATCGAGCTGGAGGCGCTCTGCGACGCGGTGGGCTGGAGCCGCCGCCCGCTGCGGCGCGTGCGCAAGGCCCTCCAGCACAGCCTGCTCCAGGTGGGCCTCTGGCGCCACGACGCCCGCCTGCCGCGGCTGGTGGGCTTCGCCCGCTGCACCGGCGACGGGGTGGTGGAGGCCACCGTCTGGGATGTGGCGGTCCATCCGCGCTACCAGGGGGCCGGCCTGGGCAAGGAGCTGATGGACTACGTGCTCGAGCAGCTGCGGGCCATGGGCATCGACCGGGTGAGCCTGTTCGCCGATCCCGACGTGGTGGGCTTCTATGCCGCCCAGGGCTGGGAGCTGGAGCCGCTGCAGCGCCGCTGCGCCTTCTGGTACGCCCCCTGAGGCGTTACCCGTAGTAACGGGCGGCCAGCTGCTCCACCGGGATGCCACGGCGCCAGTCGCGCCGCAGGCGGGCGTTGGCCAGCATGGTCTGCCACACCCCCAGCCGGCGCCAGCGCCGGCCGTTCACCCGCAGGGCCGGCGCCAGCAGGGCGATCCTGGCCAGGGGCCTCAGCCGCTGCAGGAAGTCCAGGTCCTCCATCAGGGGCAGCGGGGCGATCCCCCCAGCGGCGTCGTGCAGGCGCCGGGCCAGCAGCAGTCCCTGGTCGCCGTAGGGCAGCTGGCGCCAGCGGCTGCGCAGCTCCACCGCCAGCTCCACCAGTCGCAGGGCAGGGTCGCCCCCGGCGATCCGCAGCCGGAAGGCCCAGGCGGTGGACGCACCACCGCCGATCGCGGGCGCCACGGCCTCGGCCCAGCCCGGCGGAAGGCGCACGTCCGCGTGCAGCAGC
>NZ_JAYGHZ010000167.1:0-1551 GCF_034931285.1 Synechococcus sp. BA-120 BA3 | reverse complement strand
GATCGGTGCTCCCCGCGCTGGCCAGCCCCCGCTCCCTGGCCCGCTCGGCGGTGGCCGACCGGTGCACCAGGGCCCGCACCTGCGCCCCGGCCGCGATCAGATCGAGCCCCAGGGAGCCGCCGATCAGACCCAGGCCCACCACCCCCACCGGTTCGCGCTGCCAGAGGGGTGTCATCGTCGCTGCGGATCGGCTGGGGCCAGCTTCCTACGATCCGGCGATGTTGGAAGCCCGCGCCCACCAGCACCTCAAGGCTCTCCTGCAGCGGGAGGGGGTGGAACGCTGGCCCCACCACCTCACCCTCAGCCGCCTGGTGGCCCGCAGCCTGCGCCGGGCCGACCACACCCTGGTGCGGCTGGCCCCCGGCACCGCCCCCAGCTGGTGGATCAGCCTGCTGGTGCCCCTGGCCCTCAGCGAGGCCCCCCTGGCCCTGGTGGTGACCCCGGCCCTGCGCCAGCGGCTGCTGCGGGTGGAGTGGCCCCGGCTGCGCAGCGTGGGCCTGGAACTGGCCTGCTGGGAAGGGCCCGGGGCCCCCGCCGGCACGCCGCTCTGGCTGCTCGATCACCGCGAACTGGTGGCGGCCTGGCGCCAGGGCGAACTGGGGGATCGGCAGCTGGTGATCCCCGAGGCCGAGACCCTGGAGGCGGCCCTGCGCGAGGCCCTGGAGGTGGAGCTGGAGCCCCGCCACTGGGACCAGCTGCGCCGCGTCCAGCCCAGTGCCGAGGGCTGCCTGCTGGGCCTGCACGAGCGGCTCAGCCGCCGGGTGCTCGCCCATCCCCGCTCCCCGCACCGACTGGTGGCCCTGGCCGACGATGACGAAGCCCCCCTGCGCCACCTGCTGCGGCTGCTGGAGCCCCTGCCGGAGCCCTGGCCCCGCTGGCTGAGGGCCGGGGCGGGCTGGAGCAGCTGGGCCCGGGTGGATCCCTCCCTGCTGCAGTGGAACCTGCTGCGCCAACCCCTTGAACCCCTGGGCGAGCTGGCCGGCCTGCTGGTGGGGCGGGGGGCCGTGCTGATCGGGGAGCTGGCCACCGGCCGGGCGGCGGAGGGCCAGCCCGCCTCCGTTGCCGCCCTGGGCCTGAAGCCCGCGGTGGTGCTGGATCTGGCCGATCCCCCCCTCTCCGACCCCCTGCCCCTCTACGCCCCCCTGCGCCAGCCCCTGCCCAACAGTCCCCAGTACGCCGAGCACCTGCTGGAGCAGGGCCGGCGGCTGGTGCTGGGCCAGGGCGGCCTGTCGGTGGTGCTGATCGACGACCCGGCCCTGTACCTGGGCCTGGCCAGCGGCCTGGCCGCCGAGTTCGGCAGCCGGGTGTGCCACCAGAACCTGGCGCCGGAGAGCAACGGGGTGGTGTGCTGCAACTGGGACTGGTGGCTGGAGCACCAGCCGCGCCTGCCCCTGCCCTGCCAGGTGGTGGTGGGCCTGCTGCCGATCGCCAGCCTGGAGGATCCGCTCACGGCGGCCCGGGTCGGGGTGCTGCGCCAGCAGGGCCGTGACTGGTTCCGGGAACTGCTGCTGCCCGAGGCCCTCAACCGGCTGCAGCGGGGCGTGGCGGGGC
>NZ_JAYGHZ010000166.1:0-1556 GCF_034931285.1 Synechococcus sp. BA-120 BA3 | reverse complement strand
GTTGTGCACCGAGCCGGCCACGCCGCGCCCCTTGACCCGGTGGCTGCCCCCCATCACCAGGCCCGTGGAACTGCCCCCGTCGAGGTTGAGCGCATCCACCAGCCCCATCTGCTGCAGCAGCCAGGCGGTTTCGGCGAGGGTGGGTCCGGGTCCTCCCCCGGCGCCCTGCAGGGTCACCAGCCACAGCAGGGTGCCGTCGCTGCCCACCACGGTGCGGGGGGCCCCCTGGCGCAGGAAGGCGGCCCCGAACCCCTCGGCGCCGCCGTTGAGCACGATGCGGCCGCTCTGGAGCAGCAGCGGTCCGCCCCCCATCACCGAGGAGGCGTTGCCCACCGGATCGCTGGGGCGGCTCTCGATCCGCAGCCGGTCCCCCTGGCCCCAGGGCAGGTCGGCCCCGCCGCGGGCCACCACCAGGGTGTCCTCCGGCCGCAGCGGCACCCCCGCCGCCAGTTCGGCGCTGCCGATCCGGCGCTGCACCTGGCCGCCGCTCAGCAGCAGGCCCGTCTCGGAGCCGGTCAGGGCCTGGTAGAGCCGACCCCAGTCGGCCGTGTAGCGGCTCAGGCCCCGCTGGGCCAGGCCGCTGTTCACGGTCAGCAGCGGCAGGCGCTGGCCGCGGTCGTCGCTGATCCACTCATCCAGCCGCAGGCGGCCGAAGCGCGGCAGGCTGCGGGGCTCCCAGCCCACCGCGCCGCGGTTGAGGATCGGGCCGGACAGCCAGCGGCCCTGGTCCCGCAGGGCGCCGAGGGGCAGCCGGCGCACCCGGTTGAAAAAGCCGCCGTTGATCGCCACCAGGGCGTCCTGGCGCTGGGCCAGGGCCGTCAGGGAGCTGAGCCCCGCCATGCCGTCGGGGCGGCTCAGGGTGCGCAGTTCCAGGGGAGCGCTGCGCGGATCGATCCGCACGGCGTTGACCTGGACCCGGGTGCCGCCCACGCTGCGCACCTGCTGGTCCCAGCGCAGCTGGGAGCCGAGCATCGCCAGCAGCCGTGGATCGATCGGCGCCGGTGCCTCCGGCGCCGTGCCGACGCTGCCGGCGCCCTGGGGCAGGTCGATCACCACCCGGGCCGGATCTCCCAGGGTGAAGGTGCGCAGGGGGGCGACGCCGCCCGGCACGGCCAGGGTCAGGTCCGCCCCGTCGCTGCGGCTGCGCAGGCCCCGGGCGGTGAGCTGGGCCAACTGGTCCGGCCGGCTGAGCAGGGACAGCTGCAGGCCGCCCTCGCTGCTGCGCACCAGGGCGGGTCCGTCGAGGTCGAGCACCACCCGCCGGACGCCGGCCTGCTCGGAGCTGCGCACCTGCAGCAGGCGGGGGGCCGGCAGGCGCAGATCCAGCCGCTCGCCGCGGCGCTCCACCGCCACGCCCGCATCCTGCAGGAGGACGGCCACATCGACGGCCACCTCGTCGGCCAGCGAGCGCTGCTGCGCCGGAGGCACCACCAGCTCCCGGCCGAACCATTCCAGCGCCAGGGCGCCATCGGGCCTGGCGCGGCTGCTGAAGCCCAGCTGGCCTTCCAGCACCTCCAGCGGCAGCCACAGCGCCATCGGCCGGCGCGGGTCATCGC
>NZ_JAYGHZ010000165.1:0-1560 GCF_034931285.1 Synechococcus sp. BA-120 BA3 | reverse complement strand
CTCCCTGCCGGGCCGCCGCTCGCCCGCCGCGGCCCCGGCCACCCCCGCCCTGGGGCGTTCCAGCCAGCAGGAGGTGGCCCCACCTCTGGCGGTGCAGCAACTGCAGGAGGCCCTGGAGGGACGGCGCCCCCGGCTGGAGATCCTCACCCCCGCCGACGGCGCCCTGCTGCCGGCGGGTCCCTGGACCCTGCGGCTGCGGGTGGAGGACTGGCCCCTGGTGGATGCCGGCCCCCTCGGCCTCGGCCCGCACCTGGTGGTGCAGCTGGATGGGGATGACCCCCTGCCGCTGACCGCCACCTCCACCACGATGCGGCCGCTGGAACCCGGCAGCCATCGCGTCACGGTCTATGCCGCCAGGCCCTGGGGTGAAGCGGTGAAGGACCCCGGTGCCCAGCGCCAGATCCGGCTGCACAGGGTCGCGGCCAATCCCCTCGGCCAGCCCGCCCCGGGCAGCCCCCAGCTGATCGCCGTCAGCCCCCGCGGCACGGCGGACGGCACACCGCTGCTGCTCGACTGGCTGCTGCTGGAGGCTCCGCTCCAGAACCTGCGCAGCGGCGATGCCAGCTGGCGGCTGCGCGTCAGCATCAACGGCGACAGCTTCCTGGTGGATCGCCAGACGCCCCTGTGGCTGGAGGGCTGGCGCACCGGCAGCAATGCGGTCCAGCTCGAGCTGCTCGACAGCCTCGGCGAGCCCCTCAACCCTCCCTTCAACAGCCTGGTGGGTGAGGTGATCCTGGAGCCCGGCGGCGAACCGCCCCGCTGGCAGCAGGGCCGGCTGACCGCCTCCGAGCTGGCCATCCTGCTGGGTGAGGCCCCGCCCCCGGCCGCTACGGAGCCCGAGGCGGAGCCAGAGCAGGAGCTGGCGGCGGAATCCGACATGACCCTGGAGCCGGAGGCCACGGCGATGTCGGAGCAGGGGCCGCCGCAGGACCCCCAGCCGCAGCCCGAGCCGCAGTCACTGTCTGCCGTGGCCGATGGGGCTGGGGGCCTGGACAGCGACCGGGGACTCCCGGGCCAGGCGGAGATGCCGGACGCCCAGGGAACCCCGATGGCGGACGGTGTCGCAGCAGCTGACAGGACAGCGGATGGCAGCGCGGACACCGGCCCGGAGGAATCCCCGGACGGCCAGGACCTGGCCCCCCTTGACGGCGGGGTGACCCCTTGAGCGACACGACGCGACGACACATCGGACTCGGCTTCGGGCCGACGGCGGCGGTGATGCTGCAGCGGCTGCACCAGGCCGGCCTGCTCCACGTGGTGCGGGAGCCGGAGGAGGAGGCCTCCGCCCCATGGCTGGCACGGCACTGGGGGACGGCCGACGCGGTGGTGGCCGTCGGGGCCTGCGGGCTGGTGACCCGGCTGATCGCCCCCCTGATCGGTGACAAGCAGAGCGATCCGGCCGTGCTGGTGGTGGACCCCCGCGGCCGCTTCGTGGTGCCCCTGCTGGGGGGCCATGGGGCCGGCGGCGACCGCCTCGCCGAGGAGATCGCCGCCCTGGTCGGTGGCCAGGCCGTGCTCACCGGTGCCGGCGCCGCCCTGGGCCGGCTGCCCCTGGATGCC
>NZ_JAYGHZ010000164.1:0-1615 GCF_034931285.1 Synechococcus sp. BA-120 BA3 | reverse complement strand
AGACCGCACAGCGCACTGGGAGGCAAAACTCCCCATGAGGTCTACACTGAGACCAAACCCTGTCCTTCCCGCCCAGAGTTAACGATGTCAGGGGCCGAATCTGTCCAATAAAAGCCATCCACCTCACCAGGCCTTGGAGATGCTGGGCGGCTCGTAGGCGATCGCGGCGGCCAAGGGGAAAGGTTCGTACTGGGCGGAACCTAGGGGCGTTCCGGCAGGCCAGCAACGGCCCCGGTCTGGCGGGAGCAGAAGGGGGCGCCAGCATGGGCCGAGGAGCGCCCGTGAGATTGCATGTCCCCATCCGACCCGGCGGACTGGCTGCTGCTCTGCCGCACCGTGCGTTTCGGCGATACCGATGCCGCCGGGGTGATGCACTTCCACCAGCTGCTGCGTTGGTGCCATGTGGCCTTCGAGGAAAGTCTGGAACGGTTCGGCGTGGCTCCAGGCGCCCTCTTCCCCGGCCCGGGCCGGACACCGGCCGTGGCCCTGCCGATCGTGCATGTCAGCGCCGACTACCGGCGGCCCCTGGCCTGCGGCGATCCCCTGGCGATCGAGTTGCGGCCCCTGCAGCGCGACGGCGGCAGCTTCGAGATTCGCTACCGCTTCCTCCACGACGGCCAGGAGGCGGCCACCGGCCTGACCCGCCATCGGGCCATCGACGCGGCCAGCCGGCGACGGGCGGACCTGCCCGACAGCATCGTGGAGTGGCTGCAGGCCAGCCGGACGGGCGCCTAGCGGCGGTGCAACCCGGCCCAGGCCAGGGCCGCCAGTTGCAGCGGCAGCAGCGCCGCCATCAGGGCCAGGGGGTGGAGGGAGTCGTGGGGTGTGGCCGCCAGGGCCAGGACACTGACCAGCCCGCCTCCCGCCACCAAAGCGAGGGCCAGGCGCCGCGGCCGCACCGACGCCGGCCGGAGCACGGACATCAGAACCACTCCCGGGTGGCGTCGATGTACTGGGCCTGGAACTCGTCGGTGGACTTGGTGAGGTAAATGACGCCTTCGATCACCCCGATGATCCCCATCACCGAAGCCCCGAAGCCGCAGGTGAGCACTGTCACGAGCAGCATGATCAGCCCGGCCTTGCTGTAGCCGAGGACGAACTTGTGGATGCCCAGCGACCCCAGGAAGATGGCCAGCAGCCCCGCCGCCAGCTTCTTGTTGCTGGTCTCGACCTGTTGGCTTTCGGTCATCGCGGCAGGGGCGGTTCAGATGGCTTCTAGCGAGTCCAGCCAGCGCTGCCAACGTCCCCGCTCCCATTTGCCTGCGGCGGAGAGCGCCAGCGAGGGGCAGAGGTACCAGCTCCGGGGCCGCTCGGCGGGGGCCCAGGCGGCCGTGATGGCCTGCAGCCGCCCCAGCAGCTCCACCCCTTCCGCCTCCCGCCGTGGCCGCACCAGGGCCACCAGCCGTTCCCCCCATTCCAGATCGGGCCGGGCCAGCAGCAGCAGCGCCTCCACATCAGCTCCGGCGCGGGCCGCCTGGGCCTGCAGCCGTTCCTCCAGCCGCTCCGGGAACACCGTCTCCCCGCCGCTGTGCAGGGCCCCATCGAGGCGGCCGAGCAGCTCCAGCCCCTCGGGCCCGATCCGGCCACCGTCGCCGCTGCGCCACCAGCCGTCCGG
>NZ_JAYGHZ010000163.1:0-1629 GCF_034931285.1 Synechococcus sp. BA-120 BA3 | reverse complement strand
GACCAGGCCCGCCGGCAGGGGATCCGGGGCGAGGCCGGGGTCGCCATCGAGCTGCAGCAGCAGCCGCTCCAGATCCCCCAGGTCGATGGCCGCCGTCAGCCCCTCCACCAGGTGCAGGGGAAGGGCCAGCACCTGCTGCTGCCAGTAGTCGTGGGCGACCTGACGCACCAGGTCGGCGGCGTCGGCCTCCAGCGTCAGCTCGGGGGGGCGGGCGGCTTCCATGGCGTGGCGCCGCAGGCTGCGCTGGCAGAAGCCGTGGATGGTGGTGATGTCGGCGGCGTCGAGCTCCTCAAGGGCCAGCAGCAGCAGGCCCTGCACCGCGGCGCGGGCGGCGGGCTCTTCCGGCTGGCGCTCCAGCCATTCGGCCAGCACCGGATCGGGCGCCGTCCAGCCGGCGGGGGGCTGGAGGCCGCTGAGGGCGTCCTGGAGCCGGCGGCCGATGCGATCGCGCAGTTCCGCGGCCGCGGCGTTGGTGTAGGTCACCACCAGCACCTCCCGCAGGCCGAGCCGCTTCTCGGCCAGGAGCCGCAGCACCAGATGGGCCAGGGCGAAGGTCTTGCCGGTGCCGGCACTGGCCTCCAGCAGCACGACGCCGTCATCGAGGCAGACGTCGTTGGCCTCGAAGCGCTCAGGGACGCAGGGGCCGTCAACGGCGACGGTCATCGTTCCACCTCCGCCGTCAGCAGGGGCGAGAAGAGCTCGCTGGCCAGGGCCAGGACCTCCGGCGTCAGCAGATCGTCCGCCGGCAGGCCAGCGCCGAAGCAGGCCTCCATCTCGGCCCGATCCCGTTCACCGGCATGGAAGCCGGAGCCCTCCCAGGTGCCGGTGGCCCTGGCCCGTCCCTGGCCGGGTTTCCTGCGCTCGTTCGCCACGAGGCTCCAGCCCGTTTCCGGCGGCACCGGCCATCCCCTGGTGCGCCACTGCCGCTGCAGGCACGCCAGACGGTCGAGCTCATCCCGGGCCACCTCGGGGGCCGGTGCGGTGAGCTCCAGCACCGGCACGTAGCCATCGCCGTCCCGGGCGATCAGCACCCCCCGGCGCGGGGGGTGACCGGCGGCGCAGGCCAGCAGGAGCTGGAGCCAGAGTTCCAGCCGGTGGCTGACCCGGGCCTGGGCCGTGTGGACCAGCACGACGGCCTCGCCCCGCCAGGGGATCGCGGCCTGCCAGGGGCCCCAGTGGTGGCTGGGACGCCGGGGCGGGCCGAGGGCCTCCAGGGCGCTGGTCAGGCCCGTCCAGCGGCGCTGCAGGAGCTGCGCCTCCATCGGGCCCGCAGCCCCGGGGGGCAGCAGGCCCTGGCCCCGGTGCCGCTCGAGCCAGTCGGCGGCCTCAAGGGGGGCCTCTCCGCCGGGCCCCTCCGCGCTGCGCTGCAGGGTCTCCCGCAGCAGGGAGGAGCGCTACCGCTCATCGAGGGCCAGGGCCTCGAGGTCGTCGACCCGCTTCTCCCACTCCCCGGGGCGCAGGCCCAGGGACCGCAGCCAGTGCTTCTGGGGGGCCACCAGCCAGTCCCGCAGGTCGGTGAAGGCGTCGCCCTCGACGGCGGGGGGAGCCTCCCGGGGGGGCCTTCCAGCCAGCAGCGCCGCGGGTGGGGCCGGCCGCTCCCCGGCCAGACGGCGCACCGCCTCCAGCAGG
>NZ_JAYGHZ010000162.1:0-1642 GCF_034931285.1 Synechococcus sp. BA-120 BA3 | reverse complement strand
GGATGATGCGGACTTCTGTGCAGTTTGGGTTTTTTTTTTCCAGCAAAAGACGGGATACGGAGTTCCCGTGCGTCTCGTGGGGTCGGAGATGTGGATAAGAGGCAGGCTCCCAGGTGGCCGGAGCGATGCGGAACGCCAGTTCGCAGGCCAGCCGCACCCCCCGCAGCAGCCGCAGGGGGTCGTCGAGCAGGTTGGCTTCGCTGATGGCCACCAGCCGGCTTGCGGCCAGGTCCGGCAGCCCGCCGCAGGGGTCGATCAGCCGCAGATCCGCGGCCGATCCGGGGCCCGTCGACGCCGCCCCCTCCAGGGGCAGGGCGATGGCATTGGCGGTGAAGTCGCGGCGGGTCAGATCGGCGGCCAGGTCTTCACCGGCGCAGCGGGCCAGGTCGATCGTCCAGCCCTGCAGCACCAGCCGGGCGATCGAGCGCTCCTGGTCCAGCACCACACAGCTGCCGCCCAGCTGCCGCCCCAGGCGCCGGGCCAGGTCGATGGCGTCCACGGGCACCACCAGGTCCAGATCCGGCCGGGGGGTCAGTCGGCCCAGCAGGCCGTCCCGGACCGCTCCCCCCACCAGCGCCGTGCCCGCCGGCAGCTGATGGGGCGCCACCGGCCAGGTCTCCGGTGCCAGGGCCCGCCACAGTTCAGGGACTTGACGTCCCGGCTCGCACGCCACAATGGGCGCCCTGCTGGGCCGCGGCGGCATGTGCATCTGCGTGGATTGCCACTGGGTCGAGCGCTGTCAGGCCTACCACGCGGTCGAGCGCCAGCATGGCGTCGCCCACCTCAATCCCGCGCCCGACTTCCGCCCCCGCCAGCCGCGCATCCACGTGCAGGTGCTTGATCTCGATGCCACCGGCACCAGCGTGGGAGTGGAGTGGGACGTGCGGGCCTGCTCCGATTTCCGCTCCGACCCGGGCCGCTGGCGTCGCTGCCGCCCCGACGGACCGCTGCCCACATGAGCCTGCTTCGTGATCCGGACGGTCGCCGCTGGCTGCTGGCGCTGCACAGCTCCAGCGAGAACCTCGGCGTGGGACTGCAGCGCCTCGGCGCGGCGGCGCCCGAGCGGCTGGAGACGTTCCCCCTCGGCCGTTCCCTCTCCAACGGGCTGTTCGAGTGTCTGGAGTCGGTGCTGCCGGCCAGTGCCTGGCCCCGGCTGGGCCGCCTGGCGGTGGCCACCGGCCCCGGCGGCTTCACGGGCACCCGCTTGACGGTGGTGCTGGCCCGCACCCTTGCCCAGCAGCTGGCACTGCCTCTTGACGGAATCAGCAGTTTCCGGCTGATGGCCCGCCGCCTGCTCACCGGATCCGAGCCCCCCAGCGAGGGTCCCTTCTGGTTGCTGCAGGAGCTGCCGCGGCGCGGTGTGGTGGCCGGGCTCTACGGCGCCGACCCGGGCCAGCCCGGCGGGGTCGCCGAGCTGGCGGCGCCGCGGCTCCATCGCAGCAGCGAGGCGCTGGCCCCGTACCCGATCCATCCGGCCCTGGTGCAGCTGCCGGAGGACGTGATCCAGCTGCTGGGCTTCAGCGCGGCGAACGCCGCCGCGGGACAGAACGCCCCCTGGCAACCGGTGCTGCCCCTCTATCCCACCAGTCCGGTGGAGGCGCTCCCATGCTGAGCCGCCCCGGACCCCGCCCCCAGCCCCGGC
>NZ_JAYGHZ010000161.1:0-1646 GCF_034931285.1 Synechococcus sp. BA-120 BA3 | reverse complement strand
GCGCCGTTCTCGCCCACCGGCTCCGGGGGGTCGCCCAGGGGTTCGGCATCGGGGGCCACCTCCACTTCCACCCGCACCTGCCGGCCGGCGTGCTCGCTGGCCACCGCGGCGATCATCACCAGGTAGTTCTTGCGCAGCCAGCCGCAGGCGAAGCTGTTGGGGGCCTCAAGGCGCAGCAGCCCGTCGGCGTAGTCACGACAACGGGCCTGACGGATCCAGGTCTCGTAGGTGGGCTTGCTGAGCCTGCCCTGAAGATCCTGGCTCACCCGGTGCCACAGCTGATCACCCTGCTGCACCAGGAGCCCACGACGCGATGGCCGAATATAGGCATCCCAGGCCCGGAGGTTCGTCTTTAATGACTCCCTCAGCGCCGACCGCCCACCTCCGATGGTCCAGTCCCGTTTCCTGTCACGCCTCACCCTGCTGGCGGCCGCGGCAGGCCTGCTGACCTCCTGCACCGGCACCCGTCTGGCCCTGCCGGGGGTGCGCCAGCCCGAGCAGCCCCCCATCAGCGACGCGTCGCCGGCCCCCTCCCTGCAGCCCAGCAGCTCGGTGATCGTCGATGCCGTCGAGAAGGCCGGTCCAGCGGTCGTGCGCATCGACACGGTGAAGCGCACCGTGAACCCCCTGGGGGGCATCTTCGGCCGCGGCCCGGCGATCCAGCAGCAGCAGGGCCAGGGATCGGGCTTCATCACCCGCTCCGACGGCGTGCTGCTGACCAACGCCCACGTGGTCGAGGGCGCCAGCGAAGTGAGCGTCACCCTCCCCGACGGCCGCAGCTTCACCGGCAAGGTGCTGGGGGCCGACCCGCTCACCGACGTGGCGGTGGTGAAGGTGGTGGCCTCCAAGCTGCCGGTCGCCACCCTGGGCGACTCCAACAAGGTGCGGCCGGGGGAATGGGCGATCGCCATCGGCAACCCCCTCGGTCTCGACAACACGGTGACGGCCGGGATCATCAGCGCCATCCAGCGCACCAACGCCGTCGGTGAGGGCCAGCGTGTGCCCTACATCCAGACCGACGCAGCCGTGAACCCCGGCAACAGCGGCGGTCCCCTGATCAACGACCGGGGCCAGGTGATCGGCATCAACACCGCCATCCGCCAGGCGCCGGGGGCCGGCCTGAGTTTCGCGATCCCGATCAACACGGCCCGCCAGATCGCCGCCCAGATCCTCGAGCGCGGCTACGCCAGCCACCCCTACATCGGGGTGCGCCTGCAGGCCCTGACCCCCCAGCTGGCCAAGGAGATCAACGCCACCACCAACGAGTGCCGCCTGCCGGAGGTGAACGGGGTCGTGGTGGTCGAGGTGATGGCCAACAGCCCGGCGGCCCGGGGCGGCCTGAAGCCCTGCGACCTGATCGAGAAGGTGGGCGACAAGGCGGTGAAGAACGCCTCGGAGGTGCAACTGGGGGTGGACCGGGGCAAGGTGGGCGAGCCGCTGACCATCACGGTGCAGCGCAACGGCTCCCGCCAGAACCTCACCGTGCGCCCCGCCGAATTGCCGCGCGAGGGTTGAGACCGCCGAACGGCCGGGGAACCGGGCCGCCCCAGCTGGTGATGCTGGCCCGCTGGCCGGCCCCGGGGCTGGCCCTTATTCACATCTCCGAGCCCACGAGACGCTCGGGTATCCCCTATTCCGCCCTCTGC
>NZ_JAYGHZ010000160.1:0-1768 GCF_034931285.1 Synechococcus sp. BA-120 BA3 | reverse complement strand
CGATCGGCAACTTCGACCCCGCCGGCGCCCGGGCCCTGCTGCGCCAGCCGCGGATCATGCTGCTGGATGAGCCGATGAGCAACCTCGACGCCCAGCTGCGGGAGGAGCTGAGACCGGAGCTGCGGCGGCTGGTGTGCGGCGGGGAGCAGCCGGTGATCTACGTCACCCACGACCAGCAGGAGGCCGTGGGCATGGCCGACCGCATCGCCCTGCTCGACGGGGGCCGGCTGCAGCAGGTGGGCAGCCCGCGGGAGCTCTACGCCGATCCGGCCAACCGCTTCGTGGCTGGCTTCCTGGGGCGGCCGGCGATCAACCTGCTGACGATCGCGCCGGGGCGCCAGCTGGGCCTGCGGCCCGAGCATCTGCAGCTGGCCGAGGACGGGGCCGTGGCGGCGCGGCTGCGGCGACGCGAATGGTGGGGCCACCAGCAGCTGCTGTGGTTCGAGACCCGCTGGGGGCCGGTGCGGGTACTCGCCGACCCCGAAGCGCCCGTTCCCGCCGAGCCGCACCTGGGCTGGCAGCGGCAGCACGAGCTCTGGTTCGATCCCCTCAGCGGCGCCAGGCTCCAGGGTCAGGGGCCTGTTTGGTAAAGTCGCAGGCTGGCTCAGGCCTGCATCGTCCACCGTCGTCACATCGTCATGTCCCGGGTCTGTCAGCTCACCGGCAAGCGCGCCAACAACGGCATGGCCGTCAGCCATTCCCACGTGCGCACCAAGAAGCTGCAGCAGGTGAATCTGCAGGAGCGGCGCCTGTGGTGGGCCGAAGGCAACCGCTTCGTGAAGCTGCGCGTCTCCACCCGCGCCCTCAAAACGATCCAGAAGAAGGGTCTCGGCGCCTACGCCAAGGAGCTCGGCGTCAATCTGGCCAAGATCTGATCGGATCCCCCGGCCGGCCCCGCTAGGGTCCGGCCCTGATCGAAGCCTGGCTGTGGACCGTCGCACGTTTCTGGGGGGATCCCTGCTGGCCGCCCTCAGCCTCCTGGTCCGGCCGGCCAATGCCCGGGCCATGGGCGGCACCCTTCCGGAGATCGGCCAGCCCGCCCCCGCCTTCGACCTTGACGGGGTCGCCCCGTCATCCGATGGCACAGTCGCCCCGACGCACCTGGGCCAGGCGGACTTCCGGGGCCGCTGGCTGGCCCTATACTTCTATCCCAAGGATTTCACCAGCGGCTGCACGCTCGAAGCCCGGGGTTTCCAGAGGGAACTGGGGGAGTTCCATGACCGCAACGCCGAGGTGGTGGGGGTGAGTGCCGATGACCAGGAAGCCCACCTGTCGTTCTGCGGCAGCGAGGGTCTGGCCTACCCGCTGCTGTCGGATCCGGGCGGGGCCACCAGCCGTCGCTACGGTTCCTGGATCGCGCCTTTTTCCGCGCGTCACACCTTTCTGATCGACCCGGACGGGGTGCTGCGGGCCAGCTGGGTGGCGGTGCGTCCGTCCGGCCACAGCCAGGAGGTGCTCGCCGAATTGGATCGCCTGCAGGCGGAGACGGCGGACTGAACGGTCACCCCTTCAGGCTGTCCAGCACCGCCCGGTGCACCTGGCTCTCCTGGCGCAGGGCGGCGATGCCGGCCTGATCCGGTGGCTGGTCGAGCACGGCGGCCCAGCTCTCCTGAAGGCCTGGGGGCGGCGGAACCTCCAGGTCGTGGCAGGGGCAGCCGATTCCGGCCGCGGCGGCGGCCACCTTGGGGTCGTAGCTGAGGGCGGCGCAGGGGCTGCCCGCCAGGGCCGCCAGGATCAGCCCGTGCAGCCGCATGGCCAGCACCAGGCC
>NZ_JAYGHZ010000159.1:0-1797 GCF_034931285.1 Synechococcus sp. BA-120 BA3 | reverse complement strand
GCTCGAACAGGTCCGGCAGCGACGCCGCCGCGCCCGCCGCCGGCCAGGCCAGCAGCCCCACCAGCAGCACCAGCAGGGCCAGCACCGCCGCTCCGCGCCGCCTCATGCCGCCACCGCGGAGGCACCATCGAGGTGGGCGCGGCCGGCGGGCGTGACGATCCGCCCCCGGGGGGTGCGCTGCAGGAAACCCAGCTGCAGCAGGTAGGGCTCCACCACCGCTTCGAGGGTGGCGGGATCCTCCCCAAGCCCCGCCGCCAGGGTTTCGAGCCCCACCGGCCCGCCGCCGTAGGCCTCCAGCATCAGGCGCAGCAGGCGCCGGTCGCTGGCATCGAGGCCGCGGCCGTCCACCCGGTGCAGGGACAGGGCCTCCTCCACCAGCGCCGCATCGATCCGGCCGTGGCCCCCCACCGCCGCCACGTCCCGCACCCGGCGCAGCAGCCGGTTGGCGATGCGGGGCGTGCCCCGGCAGCGGCGGGCCACCTCCTGGGCGGCGCAGGGCTGCAGGGCCAGCTGCAGCAGGCCGGCGGCCCGCACCACGATCGCCTCGAGGTCATCAAGGCCGTAGAACTCCAGCCGCTGGATCAGGCCGAAGCGGTCCCGCAGCGGCGAGCTCAGCGAACCGGCGCGGGTGGTGGCCCCCACCAGGGTGAAGGGGGCCACCTCCAGGCTGCGGGTGCGGGCCGTGGTGCCCTTGCCGACGGTGAGATCGAGGCGGAAGTCCTCCATGGCGGGGTAGAGGATCTCCTCGGCCACCCGGTTCAGCCGGTGGATCTCATCGATGAACAGCACCTCACGGGGCTGCAGGTTCACCAGCAGGCCGACGATGTCGCGGGGGCGCTCGAGGGCCGGGGCGCTGGTGATCCGGCAGCGCACCCCCAGCTCCTCGGCCAGCACCATGGCCATGGTGGTCTTGCCGAGGCCGGGGGGGCCGTAGAGCAGCACGTGGTCGAGGGCCTCCTGGCGGCGGCGGGTGGCCTCGACGGCGATGCGCAGCACCTGCTTCAGCTCGCTCTGGCCGATGTAGTCATCCAGCCGGCGGGGCCGCAGGCCGTCCTCCCGCACGGGGGGCTCCTCGACGGCGGCGGTCGGGTCCACGAGCCGCTCCGGGGCCGCCCCGGACCGTGGCCCCCGGGGAGCGGGTGCGGCCGTTCCTCCCGAAGAGATGATCGCCATGGTTGGAGGGTACCGGCTGCTGCCTAGGGTCGGGGAGCACCCAGGTGATCAGGAACGCGGCGATGGCGAAGGGGCCCGGCAGGAAGGGTGGTGGCGCCAAGGGCGCCGACCCGGCCAACCGGCTGCTGGCCGACAACCGCCTGGCCCGTCACCAGTACGAGATTCTCGAAACCCTCGAGACCGGTATCGAGCTGCTGGGCACCGAGGTGAAATCGATCCGGGCCGGCCAGGTGAACCTGCGCGACGGCTTCTGCCTGATCCGCAACGGCGAGATGCAGCTTCACAACGTTCACATCTCCCCCCACAGCCACGCCGGCAAGTTCTTCAACCACGAGCCGCTGCGGGTGCGCAAGCTGCTGGCCCACCGCCGCGAGATCGACAAGCTGCGTGTCGCCCTCGACCAGAAGGGCCTCACCCTGATCCCGCTGAACCTGCACCTCAAGGGCTCCTGGATCAAGATCACCATCGGCCTGGGCAAGGGCCGCAAGCTCCACGACAAGCGCGCGGACGAGAAGAACAAGCAGATCGCCAAGGAGACCCGGGCCGCCGTCGCCCGGCTATGAGCGCCCTCAGGGGTTGGTGGGCGGTGCGGGTGGCGCCGGTGGGGTCGCCGGGGCCGGGGGC
>NZ_JAYGHZ010000158.1:0-1819 GCF_034931285.1 Synechococcus sp. BA-120 BA3 | reverse complement strand
GGGGCCAGGGGCCCGGTCCCGCCCCGGACCAGTCGAGGGGCAGGGGCAGGGACCGCCAGGCGCCGCCCCAGCAGCCCAGGGCCCGGTGGTAGTCGGCGAACCCTGGCGCCGGCAGCGGGCTCAGGCCACAGGCCGCCCCATCCCGGGCCGCCCAGGTGAACAGCTCGGCGGCCCCGTTGCCGGGCAGGACCCGGGCCGGATCCAGGCCGTGCCAGGCGGCGATGGCGTCGCCCAGGGCGGTGTAGTCCCGGTCGGGATAGTCCCGCAGATCGCTGCCGAGGGCCCGGACCAGAAGGCGCCGCAGCCGGGCCGGCGGCCCGAAGGGCACCAGGGAGGCGCTGGCATCGAGCAGCTGCTCCTGGCGGCAGCCGAGGCGTCGGGCGGCCGCCTGCAGGTTGCCGCCATGGGGATCCGGCGGTTCAGGTGTCCCGATCGCCGGGTGGAGGGCAGGCACCGGCTCCAGCGAACATTAAGGCGGTTGTAACACGGAAGCGGGGCCGGGCTGCTGCAATGGGGGGGCCACCGGTGCGCCGCGCTCCCCCGTGCCCTCCTCCCCCCTCCAGCCGGTCATCAGCGCGATCGGCGCGGTGCTGCTGGGCAAGGAGCATGAGGTGCGGCTGGCCCTGGCCTGCCTGCTGGCCCGCGGCCATCTGCTGATCGAGGACCTGCCCGGCATGGGCAAGACCACCCTGGCGGAGGCCCTGGCCCGCAGCTTCGGGCTCGGCTTCAAGCGGGTGAGCTTCACCAGCGACCTGCTGCCGGCGGATCTGACGGGCCTGAACGTGTTCGACCCCGCCGCCGCCAGCTTCCACTTCCAGCCCGGCCCCCTGTTCAGCCAGGTGCTGCTGGCCGATGAGATCAACCGGGCCAGCCCCCGCACCCAGAGCGCCCTGCTGGAGGCGATGGCCGCCGGCCGGGTGAGCGTGGACGGCACCAGCCATCCCCTGCCCCGGCCCTTTCTGGTGATCGCCACCCAGAACGGCCTCGACCAGGGGGGCACCTCGGCCCTGCCGGAATCCCAGCTCGACCGCTTCCTGATGCGTCTCAGCCTCGGCTACCCCCCCCGCCAGGCGGAGCGGGCCCTGCTGCAGGGTGAGGGCCTGCGGCCCGACGGCCTCAGCGGCGCCTTCGGCCCGGAGGACCTGCTGGCGCTGCAGGACCGCGCCGACCGGCAGCACTGCAGCCCCGCCCTGCTCGACTACGTGCTCGACCTGCTGGAGCGCAGCCGCCGCCAGCCGTCCCAGGCCCATCCGCTCTCGCCCCGGGCCGGCCTGGCGCTGGTGGCCGCCGCCCGCGCCTGGTCGCTGCTGGAGGGCCGCGACCATGTGATTCCGGACGATGTGCAGGCCGTGCTGGCGGCCGTCTGCGAGCACCGCATGGACGGCGGCCAGCGCGGCGGCAGCGACGGGGAGCTGAGCCAGCGGCTCCAGGAAGGCGTCGATGGACTTCGGTAGGCCCCAGCAGGGCGAACGGGTGCGCCTGCGGATGCGCAACCTCTACATCCTGCCGACACGATTCGGCTGGCTCTGGCTGGCGGGCACCGTGCTGCTGCAGGTGGTGGGGGTCCAGATGCAGAGCAACGGCACGCTGCTGCTCAGCTTCCTGATGCTGAGCCTGTTCCTGCTCACCCTGCACCTCACCCACTTCAACCTGCAGGGCGTGGAGCTGGCCTGCGGCGTACCGGCGCCGGGCTTCGCCGGCGAACCGGTCCCCTATCCGATCCGGGTGCGCTGCCCGGGCCGCAGCGAGGGGGTGCGCCTGCGGCTGGTGGGGAGCGCCCCGGGCCCGGCCCTGTCGCTGGCGGCGGGGGAGCATGAAC
>NZ_JAYGHZ010000157.1:0-1829 GCF_034931285.1 Synechococcus sp. BA-120 BA3 | reverse complement strand
GAGGTGGCGGAGCGCTGGCCGGGCTTCTTCGAGGGGGCGGTGGCCAGCGGCGAGCGGGCCGCGGCCGAGGTGGTGGGCCTGCTGGGCTGAACGAGGGGAGCACCCCGGCTGCCTACCATCCCCCCCAGGCAGGCGGCGGGTGTCGATGGGGGAAGCGGAGCACGCGAATCAGGGAGCGCCGCTGACGGTGCCACCGCTGGCCGACGCCCTGGCCCGGGGCATGGCCGACCTGTTCCCCGCCGGCAGGGATCCCGACCCGGATCAGCGGCTCGAGGCGCGGCTGGCGGAGGCGGAGCGCCAGGGCCGCCCCCTGCGGGTGAAGCTGGGCATCGATCCCACCGGCAGCGACATCCACCTCGGCCACAGCCTTTTGTTCCGCAAGCTGCGGGCCTTCCAGAACGCCGGCCACACGGCGGTGCTGATCATCGGCGACTTCACGGCCCGCATCGGCGATCCCACCGGCAAGAGCAGCACCCGCGTGCAGCTCGATGCGGCGGCGGTGGAGGCCAATGCCGCCACCTACCTGGCCCAGCTGGGCCAGGGCCAGCCCCCCGAGCGCTCCCTGCTCGACTTCGAGACCCCCGGCCGGCTGGAGGTGCGTCGCAATTCCGAGTGGCTCGCCGGCCTGGCGCTGCCCCAGGTGATCGAGCTGCTGGGCATCAGCACCGTGGGCCAGATGCTGGCCAAGGAGGACTTCGCCAACCGCTACGGCTCAAGCACCCCCATCAGCCTGCACGAGTTCCTCTATCCCCTGCTGCAGGGCTACGACTCGGTGGCCGTCGCCGCCGACCTGGAGCTGGGCGGCACCGACCAGAAGTTCAACGTGGCCATGGGGCGCGACATGCAGCGCCATTTCGGCCAGCGGCCCCAGTTCGGGCTGCTGCTGCCGATCCTGCCCGGCCTCGACGGGGTGCAGAAGATGAGCAAGAGCCTGGGCAACACCGTGGGGCTGATGGAGGACCCCCTGTCGATGTATTCCAAGCTCGAGAAGGTGCCGGACGCGGTGGTGGAGGACTACCTCACCCTGCTCACCGATCTCGACACGGCGGCGCTGCCCACCAACCCCCGGGAGCGGCAGAAGGCCATGGCCCTGGAGGTCACCGCCAGCCGCCATGGCCGCGACGCGGCGCTCCAGGCCCAGGCCGATGCGGCCGGGCTGGTGGGCGCCGGCCTCGCCGGAGCAGCAGGGGCAGGGGCAGGGGCAGGGGCAGGGGACGGACTCCAGGCGGACAGCGTGCCCGAGGCCTCCCTGGCCGGGCTGGCCTTCCCCCTCAAGGCGTTCTATCTGCTCAGCGCCCTGCAGGTCTGCGCCAGCAGCAGCGAGGGGCGGCGCCAGATCCAGGGGGGCGGCGTCAGGCTCGACGGCGAAAAGCTCAGCGACCCCAACCAGGAGTTCGCCAGCGCTGAGGAACTGGACGGCAAGGTGCTGCAGCTGGGCCGGAAAACCTTCCGGCGGCTGGTGGCCTGATGGTGGATGCCGCACGCCCCGCCACGGCCGTGGAGCCCACCCTTGATCCTACCGAGCGGATCATCCTTGCCCTCGACCGCCCCGACGCCGACGCGGCCCTGGCCCTGGCGGCGGCGATCCCGGAGCTGCGCTGGGTGAAGGTGGGCCTGGAGCTGTTCACGGCCGCCGGACCCGGCGTGGTGCGGGAGCTGCGGCGGCGGGACCTGCGGGTGTTCCTGGATCTGAAGTTCCACGACATCCCCGCCACCATGGCCGGCGCTTGCCGCAGCGCCGCCCGGCTGGGGGCCGAACTGATCACCGTGCATGCCTGCGCCGGCAGCGAGGCCCTCGCCGCCGCCCAGGCCGCGGCCGAGGAGGGGGC
>NZ_JAYGHZ010000156.1:0-1850 GCF_034931285.1 Synechococcus sp. BA-120 BA3 | reverse complement strand
CGCATCCCGGGAGCTCTGCTCCAGAGGTGACAGCACCGCGGTCATGGCGCTGGGCCTGGTCAGTGGCTCGCAGAGGGGGGCCAGATTTCGTGTCGCATCTGGACCAGTTTTCGCTGTCGCCTGACACCTCATCTCGACACACCTCAGCATCAGCCTTTCTCTTCTCTTGATCACTGAACGGCACACCAGCCATTGCTCCAGGGGACATCGCAGCCCGCATCCGGCCTGCCTGGCTTGGGGACATCAGCCCGAAAGGCACAACCGCGCTCATCCGCAAGCTCAAGCGACCACAGCCAGATCTGCCCTGGCCGCCGCCGTCACTTACATACCCTCAACGGTCTAGCTGTTTTGATCCTGCGTGCCCGGTGTCAACTACGTAGGCGGCCGCCTACGTAGTTGACACCGGGCAGCTGGGAGCCCCGATCAGGGGCGGTACCCCGCCTCAGAGGTTAACAATGGGGCCTGTCCAGAAAAACCAGTCCACCTCAACCAGCGAGAACCCAAAGCCCTCAAGAAGGAGCTCCAGCGCAAGGAGAAGGCCATGGCGGAGATGGCGGCCTTGCTGGTGCTGCGAAAAAAGTGGGAAGCCTTCTGTTCGGAGGACGCGGAAGGCTGACCAGCGCCGCTCACCGGCGCAAGGCGATCGAGCTGATCAGCGAGGCACATTCCGCTGGCGCGGGTTTGGGGCGTGCCTGCTGCGAAATCGGAATCTCTCTGCGCACCCTCAAGCGCTGGCGGAAGGCCTGTCTCGGTGATGGTGACGGCCGCGATCGCCGTAAAGGCAGTTCCCGTCTCGTTTCCCACAGACTGAGCGAAGAGGAGCGCCAGCGCATCCTGCTCACTTGCAACCAGCCTGAATACGCATCGCTGCCACCGGGACAGATCGTGCCAGCCCTTGCTGATCAGGGGCTGTACATCGGCTCAGAGAGCAGCTTCTACCGGGTGCTCCACGCCCACGGCCAGGTGCACCGGCGCGGACGAGCAAGACCACCTCAGGAACCCAGAGCCGTTCCACGGCTCAGGGCTATCGCTCCGAACCAGCTCTGGAGTTGGGACATCACCTATCTCCCCACCACTGTCCGCGGGATCTGGCTGTACCTCTACCTGGTGATCGACGTCTGGAGCCGCAAGGTGGTGGCCTGGGATGTTGCTGAGCGAGAAGATCCAGCCATTGCAGCGGATCTGGTCAGTAGGGCTTGCCTGAGAGAGCGGATCAGCAAGGGCCGTAAGCAGCCTTTGGTTCTGCACGCCGACAACGGCAACGCCATGCGTGCGGCCACGCTGGAAAGCCGCTTGGAAGAACTGGGCATCCTCCGATCCTTCTCTCGGCCACGGGTGTCGAATGACAACCCGTACTCGGAATCGCTGTTCCGCACGGTGAAGTACCGGCCTGATTACCCCCGCAGGCCATTTGCCTCCAAAGAACAGGCGTGTCAGTGGGTCGCCGAGTTCGTCGACTGGTACAACCACCAACACCGCCACAGCGGCATCAAATTCGTGACGCCCCAGCAACGTCACAATGGCCAGGCTGTGGAGATCAGCCGCCATCGCGGTGTCGTCTACGAACGAGCCAGACAGCTCAATCCAAGGAGATGGTCACGATCAACCAGGTGCTGGCGTCAACCGGAGGTGGTTTGGATCAATCAGCCGATGGAAGAGCTCCATGAACCAGGGCAGCTACCGTTGATGCAGGCCGCCTGAAAGGCAGCCCAGGAGTGACAACTTCCTAAGAAACACCCACGGCCATCAGGGATCTCCGCCTATCAGCCGGTAGCAACCAGTTGGTAACCCAGTGCTTTTGCACGTCTTTCCAGACCATGGATTTGACGTTCGCGAGATGCCTGCTGGTA
>NZ_JAYGHZ010000155.1:0-1885 GCF_034931285.1 Synechococcus sp. BA-120 BA3 | reverse complement strand
GCTGGGCAGCGGCCCCTGGGTGGTGGCGGCCTGGCTGGCCGGCGGCCTCTACGCCCTGCTCGGCGCCAACGCCGTGGCGGAGCTGGGGGCCAGCCTGCCCCTGGCCGGCGGCTGGTACGTCTACGCCCGCCGCTGTTTCGGGGATGCCGCCGGCTTCACCGTGGGCTGGATGGACTGGGTCGGCCACTGCACCGGCATCGCCTGGGTGGCGGTCACCATCGGCGAGTACGCGGCCTTCCTGCTGCCGGGGCTGGAGCCCCACGGGAAGCTGGTGGGACTGGCGGTGCTGCTGCTGTTCACCCTGATCCAGCTGCTGGGGGTGGAGGCCGGCAGCGGCAGCCAGAAGCTGCTGAGCCTGGCCAAGGCGGTCGCCTTCCTGGCGGTGGTGGCGGCCTGCTTCCTGCTGGGCGGCCCCGACACCCGGGCCGCCGCCGCCGCGGCGATCCCCACCGATCCGGCGGGTCTGACCCCGGTGGGCTGGACAGGCCTGGCCGTGGCGCTGGTGTTCTCCCTGCAGGCGATCGTCACCACCTACGACGGCTGGCACAGCCCCATCTACTTCTCCGAGGAGTTCAGCGAGCCCCAGGACGACCTGCCCCGCTCCCTGATCGGCGGCGTGCTGGCGGTGATCGCCCTCTACACCCTGTTCAACCTGGCCCTGCTGCGGGTGCTGCCGCTGCCGGTGATCGCCGTCTCCAGCCTGCCGGTGGCCGATGCGGCCGCCCTGCTGTTCGGCGCCTTCGGCGGCCAGGCGATCACCGTGCTGGCGCTGCTGTCCCTGGCGGGGCTGATCAACGCCTCGATCATGGGCGCGCCGCGCATCCTCTACGGCCTCAGCCGCGACCGGCTGTTCAGCCCCCTGGTCGACCGGGTGAACCGGGGCGGCACCCCCACCGTGGCGCTGCTGCTCACCAGCCTGGCGTCGGCCCTGCTGGTGCTCGGCGGCGACTTCACCGTCCTGCTGGGGCTGGCGGCCTTCCTCTACGTCAGCCTCTACCTGGTGGGGATCGTCTGCCTGTTCGTGCTGCGGCTGCGGGAGCCGGAGCGGCCGCGGCCCTACCGGGCCTGGGGCCACCCCTGGAGCACCGCCATCGTGCTGCTCGGATCGGTGGCGTTCCTGGTCGGCGCCCTGCGCAACGACACCGCCAACAGCGGCTGGGCCCTGCTGCTCATCGGCGTGGGCGTGCCGGTGTTCCAGGCCACCCGGGCCCTGACACCGGCCGAGGCGCCATGACCTCCCGCTGGCCGCCGGCCTGGTGGGACGACGCCCTGGCCGGGGAGATCCTGCAGCGCAGCGGCGAACACCTGCTGCTGGTGGGCAGCGCCATCGGCCTGGCCCTGGCGATCAGCCTGCCGCTGGGCCTGTGGATCAGCCGCCGGCCCCGCTGGGTCGGGCCGGTGCTGGCGGCCGCCAGCACGGTGCAGACGGTCCCGAGCCTGGCGATCTTCGGCCTGCTGCTCACCGTGCCGCTGCTGGGGGGCATCGGCACCACCCCGGCGATCGTGGCCCTCACCCTCTACGCCCTGCTGCCCCTGCTGCGGGGGCTGGTCACCGGCCTGGCCCAGGTGCCCCCGGGGCTGAAGCAGGCGGGCCGGGCCCTGGGTCTCAGCGGCCGCCAGGTGCTGCTGCACGTGGAGCTGCCCCTGGCCCTGCCCACCCTGATGGCGGGCCTCCGCGTGGCCACGGTGATCGGCGTCGGGGTGGCCACCATCGCCGCCGCCATCGGTGCCGGCGGCCTGGGAGTGTTCATCTTCCGAGGCATCGCCACGGTGAACAACGGCCTGATCCTGGCGGGGGCCCTGCCGGCCGCGGCCATCGCCCTGCTCGCCGATGGCGGCCTGGGGCTGCTGGAGCGGCGCCTGGCCTGGATCCCCTGCAACAGCG
>NZ_JAYGHZ010000154.1:0-1913 GCF_034931285.1 Synechococcus sp. BA-120 BA3 | reverse complement strand
GCCTCCAGCCGCCCGCTGCCATGACCTCCGACGCCCTGCTCGCCCCCAGCGCCGCCCTGCCGCTGCTGGCCCCCCTGGTGGCCGTGGTCGGCGCCTGCATCGGCAGCTTCCTCAACGTGGTGGTCTGGCGACTGCCGCGGGAGGAGTCGCTGCTGTTCCCCGGCAGCCACTGCCCCCGCTGCGGCGCCTCCCTGGCCTGGTTCGAGAACGTGCCGCTGCTCAGCTGGCTGCTGCTGCGCGGTCGCTGCCGCCACTGCCAGGCCCCGATCGCCGTCCGCTACCCGCTGGTGGAGCTGCTCACCGCTGGCCTCTGGGTGGCCATGCTGTTCGCCCGCCCGGCGGCCATGGGCCCCGACCCCAGCCCCTGGCTGCTGCTGGCGGCCGGTTGGCTGCTGGCCAGCTGGCTGCTGCCCCTGGCCCTGATCGATCTGGACAGCCTCTGGCTGCCTGAACCGCTCTGCCGCTGGGGCGTGCTGCTGGGTCTGGCGGCCACCGCCGGTGTCGGCTTCCCGCAGGGGACCGAGGTCGGCCGGGCGCTGCTGTTCTCCCACCTGCTGGCGGTGGCCGCCGGCCTGCTGGGCTTCGAGGCCCTCAGCGCCCTGGCGGAGAAGGCCATGGGCCGGCCGGCCCTGGGCCTGGGGGACGCCAAGCTGGCGGCCCTGATGGGCGCCTGGCTCGGACCCCTGGGTCTGGGTCTGGCCGTGAGTCTGTCGGTACTCGGCGGTGCCCTCATCGGTGGCCTCGCCCGCCTCAGCGGCCGTCTCGGCCGCCAGCAGCCCTTCCCCTTCGGCCCCTTCCTCGCCGCCGCCGCCCTGGCGGTCTGGATCGGCGGCCACGGTCCCTGGCTGCGCCTGTGGGGCCTGGGTCTTTAATGGCTCCAGGTCTCCGTTCCCCGTCGCCGCCGTCGCCCCATGTCCCTGTTCGACTGGTTCGCCGATCGCCGCAAGAACGCCCCCGCCGTCCGGGCCAGCAAGGGTCCTGAGGCGGACGAAGGGGATGGCCTCTGGAGCAAGTGCGCCGAATGCGGCCTGGTGGTCTATCGCAAGGACCTGATCGCCAACGCCAGTGTCTGCAAGGGCTGCGGCCACCACCACCGCATCGACAGCGCCGAGCGCATCCGCCTGATCGCCGATGAGGGCAGCTTCGAGCCCATCGACACCGATCTGGCCCCCACCGACCCCCTCGCCTTCAAGGATCGCCGCAGCTACACGGACCGTCTGCGCGACAGCCAGCGGGCCACGGGCCTGCGGGATGCGGTGGTCACCGGCCTCTGCCGTCTGGAGGGCATGCCCCTGGCCCTGGGGGTGATGGACTTCCGCTTCATGGGCGGCTCCATGGGCTCGGTGGTGGGCGAGAAGCTCACCCGCCTGGTGGAGCTGGCCACCGCCCGCCGCTATCCGCTGCTGATCGTCTGCGCCTCCGGCGGCGCCCGCATGCAGGAGGGGATGCTGAGCCTGGTGCAGATGGCCAAGGTGTCGGGCGCCCTGCAGCGCCACCGCAGCGCCGAGCTGCTCTACCTGCCCCTGCTCACCCATCCCACCACCGGTGGGGTCACCGCCAGCTTCGCCATGCTCGGCGACCTGATCCTGGCCGAGCCCAAGGCGATGATCGCCTTCGCCGGCCGCCGGGTGATCGAGCAGACCCTGGGCGAGAAGCTGCCCGAAGGCTTCCAGACCGCCGAGTACCTCCAGGACCACGGCTTCGTCGACACGATCGTGCCCCGTCCCCAGCTGCGCGGCACCCTGGCCACCCTGCTGCGGCTTCACGGCAGCCTGCGACCGGCCGTCTCCGTGGTGCCATGAGTGGCGCCCGCGCCCCGCTCGCCGCCGCTCTGCTGGCGGTGGTGCTGCTGCTGGGCTGCTGGCTGGCGGGTCCCGCCGCCGCCGTCGCCGGCCCGGTCGACTGGCAGGAGG
>NZ_JAYGHZ010000153.1:0-1924 GCF_034931285.1 Synechococcus sp. BA-120 BA3 | reverse complement strand
CCCCCGGCCGGCGACGGGCCCTGCGGCTCGCCTGGGGCCTGGCGGGCCTCGCCCTCGGAACCGTGCTGGCCCTGAAGCTGCTGCCGCCCGCCGGCGCCGGCACGGTGCGGATCGGCAGCAAGAGCTTCACCGAGCAGCTGATCCTGGGCGAACTGCTCGCCCAGCAGATCGAGGCCAGCACGCCGCTGAAGGTGCGGCGCGACTTCGGCCTGGGGGGCACCGGCCTGATCCATGCCGCCGTGCGCAGCGGCCGCATCGACGGCTACGTGGAGTACACCGGCACCGCCTGGACCACGCTGCTTGGCCAGTCCCCTCCTGCGCCGGATACGCCCGATCCGGCTCAGGAGGTGTTCGCGCAGACCCGCCGGCTCTACGCCGAGCGCTTCGGGCTCACCGTGTTCCCCTCCCTGGGGTTCGAGAACAGCTTCGCGATCCTGGTGCGCCGATCCGAGGCCCGGCGGCTGGGGATCGCCACGATCAGCGAGGCGGCGCCCCACACCCCCGGCTGGCGGGCGGGCTTCGGCTACGAGTTCCTCAACCGCCCCGATGGCTTCGCCGGCCTGGCCCGCCGCTACGGGCTGCGCTTCGCCGAGCCGCCCCAGGCCATGGACCTGGGCCTCACCTACCGCGCCCTGGCCGAGGGGCGGGTCGACCTGATCGCCGGTGACACCACCAACGGCCTGATCCCCGCCCTCGACCTTCAGCAGCTGCGGGACGACCGCCACTACTTCCCCCCCTACGACGCGGTGCCCGTGTTCAACGCGGCGACCCTGCGGCGGCGCCCGGAGCTGGTGCCCGTGATCGCGGCGCTGGCCGGCCGGATCCCCGCCGCCACCATGCAGCGCCTCAATGCCCAGGTCGACCTCGACGGTCTGGCCATCCCCGAGGTGGTGCGCCGCTGGCGGCTTCAGCAGGCCGGCGCGTCCGGGCCGGACTGACCGGGCGGGTCGCTCTCCCCGGCGGCAGCGGATTCGGGGCGCCGAAACACCAGCACGGGCAGATCGCTGTGGGTCAGCACCCGCTGGGTCTCGCTGCCCAGCAGAAGCCCCGCGAGCCCGCGGCGGCCGTGGGAGGCCATGAAGATCAGGTCACAGCCGTGATCCCTGGCGGTGTCGATGATCGCCTCATAGACGACCGGGTGCTGGCCCACGGCGGTGTCGCAAGGCACGCCGGCCGCTTCGGCGATGGCCCTGGCCCGCTCCAGCAACGTGGCCGCGTAGGCCTGCTCCGCGCGGCTGAACTGCTGCACCATGGCCGGATCGAGCAGCACCGGATCGCCATAGATGGAGGCCTGCGGCGGCATCGCCAGGTTGGCGAGCACATGGAGGAAGGTGATGGTCGCCCCCGTCTCGCTGGCGAAGCTCACCGCCCGCCGGATCGTGCCGTCGGAGAGATCGGAGCCATCGGTGGGCACCAGCAGGTGACGGAACATCGGCCTCGCCTCGCGTGCGCTGGGGTGAGGCTCATGATCGCCCGGCGGGGGCGGCGAAACCCAGGCCGGCCAGGCGTCGCTCCACCCGCCGCGCCAGATCCGGGGCCAGACGGCCCTGATCGAGGGCCGCCAGGTCCTGCCCTCCCCCCGGCAGACGGGCCAGCAGATCCACGGCCGTGGCCGCCAGACCGGGATCGAGGTCCCCGACCAGACAGCGAAGAGCCTGCCGCAGCGCTTCCACCGGCCAGGCCCGAAGCCCCACCGCCAGGCCTTCCAGGGCGGCACGGCGCTGCCGCAGCGGCAGGGGAGCCAGGGCCCGATCCCGCAGAAGCTGGAAATCACCGGGATGGCGCTGATGGCCGAGCAGCGGCAGCAGGACCGCCGCCTGCGCCGAAGCGCTGCTGGCGGGAGCTTCGAGGGTCTGCCGCAGCAGGTCCCGGCAGGGGGGATGGCGGTGGCGACCGATCACCGCCAGCAGGGCGGGGTCAGCCG
>NZ_JAYGHZ010000152.1:0-1941 GCF_034931285.1 Synechococcus sp. BA-120 BA3 | reverse complement strand
CATCGCCCCCGTCGCCGCTGCCCTCCCTGGCGCCCGCCCGCCCCTTCGCCCTCTGCTTCGCGCTCCGGCAGTGCCACGGCGACTTCCGCTTCGCGCTGGCCCTGGACACCTCCTGCCGTCGGCTGTCGATCCTGGGGCCCTCGGGGGCGGGCAAGAGCCTGCTGCTGCGCCTGCTGGCCGGGCTGGAGCGCCCCCGGGCCGGCCGGATCGAACTCAACGGCCGGGTGCTGTTCGATGCGGAGCGGGGCCTCGACCTTCCCCCGGAGCGGCGCCGCATCGCCGTGATGCTCCAGAACGATGCCCTTTTCCCCCACCTCAGCGTGGCCGCCAACGTGGGCTTCGGCCTGGCCCACCTGGCGCCGGCGGAGCGCCACGCCCGGGTGGCGGCCCAGCTGGCGGCGGTGGGGTTGCAGCAGCAGGCGCGGCTGTTCCCGTCCCAGCTCTCGGGGGGCCAGCAGCAGCGTGCGGCCCTGGCCAGGGCCCTGGTGACCGAGCCGGATCTGCTGCTGCTGGATGAGCCCCTCTCCTCCCAGGACGCCCACCGTCGCCGCCGCCTGCAGCAGCTGATGGAGGACCTGCTCGACCGCTCCGGGATCCCCACCCTGCTGGTGACCCACGACATGGAGGAGGCCTATCGCCTGGGCGAGGAGCTGCTGGTGATTGACGGGGGGGCGCTGCTGCGCCACGGTCCCCGCCGGGAGGTGTTCGCGCGGCCCGGTCCCGTGACGGTGGCCCGGCTCACGGGTTGCAAGAACATCTCGGCGGTGCAGTGGCTCGGGCCCACCCGGCTGCGGGCCCTGGCCTGGGGCCTCGACCTGGAGCTGCCGGAGCCCCTGGAGGCGGGCGTCAGCCACGTGGGGATGCGGGCCAACCACCTGGAGCTGGCCGCAGCCCCCGTGCCGGCGGCCGCCCACCACTGGCCCTGCCGGGTGGTGCGGGTGAGCGAGGGGCCGCTGCACGTCACCGTCTTCGTGGTGCCGGAAGTCCGCATCGACGGGGTCGGGGCGGTGGAGCCGATCCTGGTGGAACTGCGCCGAAGGGCCTGGGACGCCCTGGGTCCGGCCGCGGCGAGCGGCCCCCTGGTGCTCTCCCTGCCCGCGGGCTGCCTGCTGCCGCTGTGCTGAGCGCCATGCTGGGGGCACCGCTCGACGCGCTCGCCCCTGCATGAGTCAGCCCGGCCTCTCGCACCTCAACGCCGCCGGCCAGGTGCACATGGTGGAGGTGGGCGACCGGCCCGCCAGCGACCGCCGCGCCGTGGCCGAGGGCCACATCACCATGGCGCCCGAGGTGCTGGCCCTGGTGCTGGAGGGCCGGGCGGCCAAGGGGGATGTGCTGGCCGTGGCCCGGGTGGCGGCGATCCAGGGTGCCAAGCGCACCTGGGAGCTCATCCCCCTGTGCCATCCGATCGCCCTCACCGGCCTGGAGGTGTTGATTGAGCCGATGGCCGACGGCAGCGGGCTGCGGCTGGAGGCCAGCGCCCGCACCAACGGCGCCACCGGCGTGGAGATGGAGGCCCTGACGGCGGTGCAGGTGGGCCTGCTCACCCTCTACGACATGGTCAAGTCGGCCGATCCGGCCATGACCATCGGCCCGGTGCGGCTGCTGCGCAAGGAGGGGGGCCGCCGGGGCCCCTGGGTGCACCCCGCCGTGCGGGGACTGGGGGAGCAGAGCGATGGCTGAGCCGTTCCCCCGGGAGGGTCTGCCCCTGGAGGAGGCACGCCGCCGGGTGCTGGCGGCGATCACCCCGCTGACCGGTCGCGAGCGGCTGCCGCTGGCGCGCTGCCTGGGCCGGGTGAGCGCCGAGCCGGTGCGGGCCGCTGAGGCCGTGCCGGGGTTCCGCGCCTCGATCATGGATGGCTACGCCATCGCCGACGCCGAGACCCCCAGTCCTGGCCGCCGCTGGTCCCTGGTGGGCCGCTCCGCCCCGGGCGCGCCCTACGG